>JABGTK010000122.1 GCA_018647265.1 Candidatus Neomarinimicrobiota bacterium
TATTTTGCCATTAGCAGTTGCAGTGCTAATGGGTGGATTGGGTGGGTCTTATTTAGGTGCGGTCAAATTCGAAGCGAAAACAATTCAAAAAGTCATGGGTAGCGTTATCATCATAGCCATCCTATCTTTAATAAAAGGAATTTTATGATACCATTACAAGAAGCAAAATCAATCGTTACAAATCACATTTTCTCGATGGAAACAGAATCCGTTTCATTATCTGAAACGGGAAATCGCATACTTGCGCAAGATATTGTAGCCACATTTCCGTCACCACAATTTGATAATTCAGCCATGGATGGGTTTGCCGTTTTATCCAGCGATACAAAGGATGCTACGCCAGAAAACCCAGTCATATTAAAGTTAGTTGGGGTCAGTTCTGCGGGCACTCCAAGTGATATTCAATTAAAAGAAGGAGAATGCATTCAATGTATGACTGGCGCAAAAATCCCCAATGGTGCCGATGCCATCATCATGGTGGAAGATAGCAGTGGATTTTCTGACGCTGAATCTGTCCAAATTAGGATTGAAGCTTCGCCAGGAAAACACATTCGAAAAATGGGAGAAGAAATTAAAGAAGGAGAAATTCTAATTGAAAAAGGAGTGCGAATTTCCCCCAATGAAATTGGGACAATGGCCACCTTTGGATATGGGAAAATTGAAGTTGCGAGAAAACCAAAGATTGCGATTTTTGGCACGGGAGATGAATTGATAGAACCGGGGAATAAATTAAAAGAAGGACAGATTTATAATTCAAATTTATATGTGTTTTCCGAATTGGTAGAAAAAGCCGGCGGTGAAATCGTCATGCGTAATGTGATCAAAGATGATAAAGATTCCTTGAGAACATTTTTATCCGAAGCGCTGAAAACCTGTGATATCATTATTTCTTCTGGTGGCGTGTCTATGGGGCGATATGATTATGCTCGAGATGTTTTTATGGAATTAGGCGTAGTAGAAGATTTCTGGAAAGTAGCACAAAAACCAGGTAAACCACTCTTTTTTGGAACTGGAAATTCCACATTAATTTTTGGACTTCCGGGGAATCCTATTTCATCCTATATCGGATTTATGGAATGGGTTTGGCCCGTGATTGAAACCATCATGGGAAAAAAAGAATCGAAAAAAGTAACCGCGATTTTGAAAAAAACATTTCCGCGAGAAAAAGTAAAATATCGATTCTTATTTGGCAAAGCTTGGATTGAAAATGGACAATTGGTCTGTGAACCATCTGCAAAAGTGGGGTCTCACATGTTATCATCGTCGCTGGAAGCCAACTGTATTCTTGAATCTGAACCGGGAAATGGGCATTTGAAAGTAGGTGAAAAAATCACTATCAATATTTTACCATGGAAAAGATTGAAATGATTATAACGATAAAATGTTTTTCCTTTGTGCGCTATGCCTTGGATCAAAAGAAATTGGTATTAGATTTAGAGGATGGGACCACAACTGAATCCTTAGAAAAAATAGTTCGAGAAATGGCCAATGGAAAACTCGACGATATTATCTTAAGAACAGCTGTGAATCAATCTTATACCATTCAATCAGTTGAATTGAAAGATGGCGATGAGGTTGTTTTTATTCCTCCGGTTCAAGGAGGTTAAATGGTCATTGTCGAAATCAATTATGGACAGATTCTCCCTTTTCCATCGGAAGATAATAGGAAGCAAGATGGTGCAGAATTTGTATTTAATGGCCGCGTTCGAGCGACAGAACATGGAGAAGAAATCACAGCCCTTGAATATGAACAGTATGAAGGTATGGCTGAGGCAGAGCTCACTTCATTGGCGAATGAAGTTTGTAAAAAGCATCCAATTCATGATTTATTTTGTCGACATCGGATTGGTCGAGTGGAAGTGGGTGAAGCCAGTCTACATATATCCATTTGGTCCAAACATCGCCGAGAAGGGTTAAATGCCATAGATTTTTTCATTACTGAACTAAAAAAACGAGTTCCTATTTGGAAATGGGCCATATTAAACGATGGATCGAGAATCCCGAGTAAATGTGACCACTGACCATTCATTAATGCTAAATTACCTTCTTAAATGTTAGGCTTTTCACACCGATCTCTGACTAATTTCCTTTTTTGGGTCACCCAAAAAAAATGGTTTCTCATTACAATGGCCATTGGTGCAATCCTTCTCCTCCTACCTACACCAGAAGGTCTGTCGATTGAAGGATACCGCACAATCATTATTGTAATAACAGCATTGATGTTGATCATTACAGAGCCGATTCCCTTACCTGCAATTGCTATGTATATCCTTGTTTCAGAAGTGTATTTTGGAATTGGTTCTGCCAATGCCATTGCAAAATCTTTTATGAATGATGCTGTCTTCTTTATCATGGGCTCCCTTATGTTGGCTGTGGCCATTGTAAAACAGGGTTGGGATAACCGCATTGCTTTAGGTATCATTAAGTTAACAGGGAATAAAACGGGAAATATCGTTTTTGGATTTACAGCTATTTCGGCCCTTTTAGCTTCATTCATTGGTGAGCATACAGTGGCGGCAATTATGCTACCCATTGGGATGACTTTAATCCATTACACTTCTGAGCATAAACATAAGGTCCAAAATCTTTCCGCGGTTATTTTATTTTCAATTGCTTATGGGTGCCTCGTGGGATCCATCGGTACTCCTTCCGGTGGTGGCAGAAATGTAATAATGATTGATTATCTCCGCGATGCAAATATGTCCATCTCTTATCTAGATTGGATGGTGCGCGTCTACCCCTTGGTATTAATTCAAATCCCCATTGTTTCATGGGTACTTTTAAAAACCTTTAAACCGGAATTCTCTCAATTGGATACTGGTATAAGAAAATTGGTTGTTCATGTAGCAAAATCAGCAGAAATGACCGGTCGGAATACAGTAGCAGCTTTTATATTTTTAATGGTTTTTGCAGGATGGGTTGTTCTGAGTGAATCCGTTGGCCTTGGCACAATTGCACTTACGGGCGTTTTGTTATATCTTGTGGCAGGTTTTGTCCGATGGGAAGATTTGAATAGGAATACCCATTGGGGCGTTATCATTTTGTTTGGTTCCACCATATCGCTGGGGTCAAATATAAAATCGACTGGCGCAGCTGTTTGGCTGGCAAGTTCGATTGTTGATTTTATCGGACCGATTATTAATTCAATGCCATTTGTAGCTGATACTATTGTAATAATAATGACAACAACCTTGGCCAATGTGCTCTCAAGTTCTGCCACCGTTGCGGTGTTGGGACCAATTACGATGAATTTGGGAAGCGATACTTTACATATGGGATTGGTTACAGCCATCGCATCAGCATTTGGATATTTCACTGCAGTGGCAGCGCCCGCGTGTACAATCGTGTATTCCAGTGGAATGGTAAAAGCGAAAGATTTTCTAAAAGTCGGTTGGAAAATGGGATTAGTTTCCATTATTCTACTAGTTATTTATGCCAATACATATTGGCTGTTTTTCGGGTAAAATGGAATTAATATTGGATTAATATGAAAATTTTAATTGCAGTAAGTAGCAAGGAATATTCAGGACCTACATTGAGTGCTGGGATGAAAATCGCCCATGCATTCAATGCTTCTACAACAATTGTAGATGTAGGAGAAAAGGTAAGT
The DNA here is from genome assembly GCA_018647265.1 of Candidatus Neomarinimicrobiota bacterium. Lineage (NCBI taxonomy): Bacteria > Pseudomonadati > Fidelibacterota > Fidelibacterota bacterium. Next base: position 3,611 of record JABGTK010000122.1, read on the forward strand.
GAATTCTCAACCAAAGTAGTTGGGCTTGCACAGGAAAGAATGGAATCTTGGAATTTTGACCGTCCTGGTGTTGATGTGCTGGAATGGGCATTCTCTTATTTGGCGGAAAAAGAATTTATCCAACAAAAGGAAATTGAAGCGGGATTTCCTAAGAATATGCTGGTAGAAACAAGTGGAAGTAGATCAGAAGTTTATTTGAAAGGAACACTTTGTGACAATGTAAACTTGATTTTGAGAAATGGAGACATTATTGCCGAACTCAGGGACGAAGTCGAAACTGGGAATTATGATGTTACAATTATGGGCGGAAGTGGAAAACGCAGGATGGCCCATGACCTAGTTCAATATATTGACAGTTCAATATTTGTTGTGAACCAATATAATCCAAATCAGGATTACCGACTCCTTTTGGCGGTGGATGATTCACCTGGTACCCGCCGGGCGGTAAAGTATGGCATTCGTGTTGCGCAGGCATTCAATATTGGTGTTGATATTTTGACAATCAGTAAAACGAATAATTTTGGCGATGGATATCAAGCAGCCGCGGAGCGGGCAGCTAAATTTATGAGACGCAGTGGAATTGAAGCAAAAAATGTATTTAAAACTGGCGACCCTTCCCAAATTATTGTGGATGTGGCTGGTAATAATCATATTATCGTTATGGGCTCTTCCAGGCGTAATCCTATCAAAAAATTCTTTCAAGGAAGTAAACCATTAACAGTGATGGAGAATTGTAAATGCCCAATTCTAATTGTTAAATAATGGTTCAATTATTTAAATAATAAAAGTCAATTTCTTGAATCATTTCATCCTTTTTGGGTTGGGAAAGAAGGCTCGCCTTAAAACCGTTTTTCGCCAGTTCGGTAATTTGTTTTTTGGATAGGTCTAACGCTTTAGCAATTCCAATATAATTTTCATTCATGTAGCCACCAAAGTAGGCCGGATCATCTGAATTAATGGTAACCATTAATCCTGCATCCATTAGTTTAACCAAAGGATGATCCTTTAAATCTTCCACAACTTTTAAGGCAAGATTAGATAAGGGGCACACAGTTAAGGGTGTTTGTTTTTCTGCAAGGTGTTTAATTAATTGATCATCATCAAGGGATCGATTGCCGTGATCAATTCTAGAAACCTTCAGCAAATTAATGGCTTCCCAAATATATTCAGATGGACCTTCTTCACCTGCATGAGCTACCGTTAAAAATCCGTCATCTCTTGCTTTTTCAAATACACGTTCGAATTTTGATGGCGGATTTTCCATTTCAGATGAATCCAATCCTACGCCGATAATCCATTCTTTATAAGGTAATGCTTGTTCTAGTGTATCAAAAGCTGATGATTCATCAAGGTGGCGTAAAAAACACATAATTATTTGGGAAGTGATTCCCAACTTTTCTTTACCGTCTTCCAATGCGCTGTGGATTCCTTGGATGACCGTATCAAAAGGTATGCCCCGATCTGTGTGTGTTTGGGGATCGAAAAATATTTCGGTATGAATCAGGTTTTGTTCATGAACTTTAGTGAGATAAGCCCAAGTTAAATCGTAAAAATCTTGAACATGTAGAAGCACACTTGCCCCTGCATAATATATATCCAGGAATTCCTGGAGATTATTAAAGTTGTATGCTTTTTTGAGTTCATCAACCGAATTATAACTAATGGGAATATTATTTCGGTGTGCAATTTCGAACATAAGTTCAGGTTCAAATGTACCTTCGATGTGCAAATGAAGTTCTGCTTTGGGTATGCCTTCAATAAACTTTTCTATAGTCATTTTACCAGTCATGGGAGAATCCTCGAAATATTTTGTTCAGAAGCGAGTGTTAAAATTGAAAGAACATCTTGAAAATCTAATTTATATGTATATGATTGAACAAGATATATCCTTCTAATAAAAAATATTGGAAATTGAAATTTTCATTTCCTAATCGTAACATCAAATAAGAATTTGAATTGAATAAAGAGGAATACTAATGTTTCAAAATTTAGCGCTCAACATTCTGTTGACTGTATTTATCGTTGTAATCACCGTACCACCCATTTTATTTATTTATTTGTATATCAAAGATAGACTCCAAAGTCAGCATTCTATTCTACGAAATTTCCCATTATTAGGTCGTATTCGTTATATCTTTGAAATGATGGGCCCTGAGATGCGCCAGTATATGTTTGATAGCGATACCGAGGGGCGTCCTTTCAGCCGTACTGATTTTACAAATATTGTGGTCGCTGGAAAGTATATGAAAACACTCATCGCCTTTGGGTCTAAACGCGATTTCAATCAATCGGGATGGTATTTAAAAAACGATATGTTTCCAAAACTCTCTGAAGAAATGAATGTAGTTTGCGAACCCAAAATAAAAACAAGTCGATATATGGGGACAGAAGGATTGTTTTCAAGGAAAGAACAATTAGAGGAAATTGAAATTCAACCTTGGAGATTGACGGATGAGGATGCCATTGTTATTGGTCCAAATTGCAAAGTTCCATGGCGCGTTCATGGACCCGTTGGAATGTCAGCAATGAGTTTTGGTGCATTGGGTGAAAATGCCATTAGTGCCATTAGTCTAGGTTTAGGAAAAGCCACGGGATCATGGGTACATACGGGTGAAGGTGGATTGGCAAAATATCATACAATAGGTGGCGGTGATGTGATTATGCAGATTGGCCCTGGATTGTTTGGCGTTCGTACTGAGGATGGCGAATTCAATCCTGAAAAGTTCAAGGAGAAAGCTGCTAATCCGCAAGTGAGAATGTTCGAAATTAAAATGGCGCAAGGGGCTAAGATTCGCGGTGGTCATGTAGAAGGGAGTAAGGTCAATCCCGAGATAGCAGAAATTCGAGGTGTAAAACCATGGAAGAATGTGGACTCGCCCAACCGTCATCGGCAATTCAATGATACAAAAACATTATTTGATTTTATTGATGAACTAAGGGATTTGGGTGGGAAACCTATAGGCATTAAAGTGGTTATGGGTGGTCCTGATTCTGGGGATGAACTTTGCCGCGTTATGGCAGAAACGGGCCGAGGTCCTGATGCAATCATAGTGGATGGAGGAGAGGGCGGTTCTGGTGCAACTTATCAAGAAATGGCCGACACCATGGGACTTCCCATAAAATCGGGATTAATCTACATGGACAATGCTTTGCGTAAATATGGCGTGCGAGATCGCGTAAAAGTTTTTGCCTCGGGTAAATTATTCAGTCCCGATAAAATTGCCATAGCCATGGGCATGGGGGCAGACTTGGTTAATATTGCCCGAGGAATGATGATCTCAGTGGGCTGTATTGGCGCCCAAAAATGCCATACCAATAAATGTCCTGTAGGTGTGGCTACCACCGATCGCGATCACCAGAAAGCATTGGTCGTGGATGAAAAGCAGTGGCGTGTATTGAATTACGTTATAACGATTCGAAATGGACTAAACTCATTGGCCGCTGCTTCGGGATTGAATAATTATACTCAATTCAAACGAGAACACGTCATGTATAAAGATGATTACGGTCGTGTAAAATCATTGGCGGAATTATTTCCGTATCCCAATGCTTAATGCATCGTCCAGCTTGAAAAAATAGTTATACCCATCGTAACTTTGTAAGATTCGCAACCCAATATTTTTACATAATTAGGAGGAATTGATGGAATTCATTACACCCATTTTTAAATGGTTACATATAATCGCAGGTGTTCTCTGGATCGGCTTGCTTTATTTTTTCAACTGGATCAATGGTCATGTTGTCGCAACGATGGATGCTGACACCAAGAAAAAGGTGATACCGGAAATTATGCCAAGAACCTTATACTTTTTTAGATGGGGTGCTGCATGGACATGGATTACTGGATTGGTATTAATGCTACTCATCTTTTGGATGAGCCTAAACGATTCTATGTTTAGGGAATTAGGTGTTGGTGAATCAGCCAGTAAATTTAAACATTTAGCATATTTGTTACCATTTTTGATGGTGTTTGTGTATGACGCCTTTTATAAAAGTCCATTAGCAAAAAATACGCGCGTAGCAACAATCATTAGCTTTTTTGGTATTGCTGGTGTTTTAGGATTCTTGATCTTTGTCGCTGAAATGGTTGATTACAGAGCCTATAATATCCATGTTGGCGCCATGTTTGGTTCGATGATGGCCTTCAATGTTTGGTTCAGAATTTGGCCCGCACAGCAGCGAATAATTGCAGCAATTAAAAATGGTGAAGCGCCCGATCCTGCTGATGCTGGGATGGCAGGCCTACGATCAAAACATAATACATATATGTCTGTTCCTTTAATTTGGACTATGATAAATGAACATACGGTTGGTGTATCTCATTATTTAGAAGGATATGGTGTCTTATTGGTAATGATCGTTTTTGGTTGGCATCTCGTTTTCCAGATTTACAAAAAATCTGCCAAAGTACAGGGCTTCTAAAAATTAAAATCAGTCTATAGAAAAAGCCCTATGGGAAACCGTGGGGCTTTTTTATTTTCTACTCATGACCGGACAAAAAGAAAAACGGAATAAATTAGAACGGTGGCTGGATAAGCATAACCATACAATGGAAATGCTGCGAACATTAATTGCAATCCTTGTGCTCGTTTTACAAATTTATATTTTAATGAATATTATAAAATAAAAACCCCCGTTCAAAAATTATTTAAACGGGGGTTTAATTCATTGATTTTTGCAGTTTAGCTTAAACGTTGCAGCTCATATCTTGCCCACAGCACATGGGGGACTTAATCATGCCGCATCCATCTGGACATTTAGCCACGCCAACTTTGGTACCGTCATCCTTCGTGATGTGATCATGTACCAGTTCTTTTCCACATTTTGCACAATTCATACCAGTAACACCCATACCGCAATGTTCGCATGTAAATTCAGCCATAATATTATTCCTTTAATTAGTTGAGAAAAATCCTGACTGAAATTTACATTACTTTTTATTTTTTATTTAAATAGAATTAAACAATAATAGGAACTATTCCTATTTAGCGCTATTTTAAAACATGCGATTTAGTCGTCAAAGAGAAGCTATCCGAGAAATTGTTTATAAAACAAATTCTCACCCTATCGCAGATTGGATTTTTCACAGAGTCAAGAAAGAAATCCAAAATATTAGTTTGGGTACGGTGTATCGAAATCTGAAACAATTGGAGGATGATGGCGCAGTGCGTGTAATCTATGATGGCAACATTGCACGGTACGATTGGAATACAGATCATCACGATCATCTCAAATGCAAGGTTTGCGGTGATTTAATTGATGTGCAATTAATAGATAAGGATATCCGATCAAATGTTAAAAAGAAATTCAAATTTGCAGTTGATGAAGTGGAGATGACTATCATTGGCACATGTAATAAACACAAATAATAATGGAGAAATAATCATGAGTGTACTCGTAGGAAAACAAGCACCGGATTTTACAACACAGGCTGTATTGCCAGATGATACTATCGTTGGCGATTACAACTTTTCAAAAACTAGAGATGGCAAATATGCTGTCGTTTTCTTTTATCCATTGGACTTCACATTTGTATGTCCATCGGAATTAATTGCTATGGATCACCGTATGGATAAGCTCACTGAACTCGGTGTAGAAGTGGTGGGCGTGTCCATCGACTCTCACCATACACACTTTGCTTGGCGGAATACTGAAATTAATAAAGGTGGTGTTGGCCAATTGAAATATACTTTAGCTGCTGACATGGATCATTCCATTTCCCAAGCTTACGGTATTCAAACTGACGGTGGTGATTCTTATTACCCCGGCGGTGTTGCCATGCGTGCTACATTCGTAATTGACCAAAATGGTGTTGTCCGTCATCAAATAGTGAATGATGAACCATTGGGTCGGAACATGGATGAAGTGGTTCGCATCGTTGAAGCACTTCAATTTTTTGAAGCCAATGGCCAAGTTTGTGCCGCCGGCTGGCAGAAAGGTGATTCTGGCATGGAAACATCAGCCGCAGGCGTTGCTCAATACTTAAGCGAAAATGCTGATAATCTTTAAATAGATTTTCGTCCTTAATTAAAAAAGCCTCTTCAAATCTTTGGAGGGGCTTTTTTAATGGACATCTAGCCCATAAATTTGCGACCCATTCTCACCACTTTTATTTCAAAATGCTAAAAGCTACCCAAAAACTCATTCATAAACTTTTGGACCATCCAAAATACACTTTATCATTTTTGGCTATGATTACGTTAATCCTAGGAAGTTATCTCCCTGGATTGAAAATGGATTTCACTATTGAGCAACTTTTCAGTCAAGATGATCCAGTTATCGATCGCTTTATGACATTTCGCGAAGAATTTGCCGGTGTGGATAACGTTATCTTTTTGATCTATGAATCTGATGATCCTTTTTCCCACAATAATCTCATTAAAAATAAGGCATTAACAGAACGTCTTGAAGAAATTGAAGGAGTAGAATCGGCCACAAGCCTGACCAATATTGAATTATTTACTGAAGGCGGTGATTACTTACTTCAGCCTGTTTATGATGAAATTCCTATATCAACCGATTCACTACTTTCAGCTAAAAACAGAATCATGTCTTCAGAATTGGTAAAAAATTATATTATTTCTGAAGATGGAAAAGTGGCCGCAATCCTAGTTGAAGTGGATAGGGATTATAACGAACATAAAGGCCGCGAGCGTATCCTTAAGGAAATTGATCAAAATCAAAGTGGGGTGGATTGGGAGTGGCACCAAGCGGGCTTGCCTGTTATTCGGACACGGTATGTTCAATATATGATTGCCGACAATATAAAATTTCTATGTCCTGTTTTATTTATGCTGATTATTCTCTTATTTTTCCTTTTCAGATCATGGATTGGACTTCTGCTACCTTTGACTGTAGTTGGGTTAACCATCATTTGGACCATTGGAATCATGACTGCCTTCGGGGTAACAGTAAACATTATTTCTTATATGATTCCCACCTTACTCATGATTATTGGAATAAGCGATTCAGTACATTTTTTGGTGAAATATTTTCATACACTTAAGGCTGTGGGCCACCGGCGTGAAGCGTTATTTCAAACGGTGAAAAAAATTGGTACTGCCATTTTACTCACCAGTTTAACGACGGCTATAGGTTTTGGTGCTTTATCCTTTGTAAATATAGAAATTGTAAAAGAGTTTGGTATTTTTACTGCCATCGGCGTTCTTTTCGCTTTTATTATTACAGTTCTATTTATTCCATCGATGCTCATGATTTTGGAGCGCACTCCCGAATCCAAATTGGATGCTTACTCTAAGGGATTTCGGATGAGAATCATTAACAAGATTATTCTATTTGTCCGCGCTTACCCGAAACGAATTATTTATGTTGGGTTGTTAATTTGTGTAATTGGCATTTTTGGTGCTGTACAGATGAATCCTCATTCCAAACTATTAGAAGACTTGAGACCTGGAAATCAGCTTTTGGATGATATGCATTTTTCCGAAGAAAGAATGGGTGCCGTCCTTCCCGTAGAGGTCATTATTCAAATTGATGAGGTTGGTCCCTACGAGGATATTCAGGATGTTGAAGTACTAACATTCATGGATGAGTTATCCCAATATTTAAGCACGATTCCTGAAGTGGGGAAGGTCATTTCTGTCTCCGATTATATGAAAGAAATTCACCGCGCCATGAATGATGGTGATCCTTCATTTTATAAAATACCCGAATCCCGCAATATGATTTCCCAATATATGCTATTGTATGAAAGTGAATTCGAATCACTCATGAACGTGGATTATACAAAACTCCGAATTGCTGTTCAGATTAAAGATATAGATTCACGCCGTAGCGCTGAAATGGAAAAAGAGATTAATGAATTTATTTTATCAGTTGTACCAAACGGATTAACTGTGGAAGTCACAGGAACTGCATTTCTTGCACTGCGCACAAACAATTATCTCGTTTACAACCTTGCGGGGAGTTTCCTCATTGCCTTTGGCGTCATTACACTACTCATGGTTTTTCTATTTCGAAGTGTAAAAATGGCTCTTATTTCTATTTTACCCAATATTATTCCCATGATGATTATGGCGGCAGTTCTAGGCTTTTTTCAAATTCCTTTACGGCCCAGTACAGCTATGACATTCGCTATAGCATTTGGAATTGCGGTGGATGATACACTGCATTATTTGACGAGATACAGAATGGAATTATCGGAAGCAGACTGCCATTATCGTCAAGCTAATGATGCAACATTAATGAGTACGGGCATTGCAATGATGTCCACCACGGCCATTTTGGTCTCTGGATTTTTAGTTCTTCTCGTTTCGGAATTCACACCCACAATCCAGTTTGGTGCACTTTCGGCCATAACCATTCTATCGGCCCTAGTGGGAGATCTTACGTTTCTCCCTGCATTACTCAGCCAGGTGAAGCCGCGGATAAAGGGCATAAAAGACTGACCACTTTTTCCCTATCCCATTATCTAATTAGGCAAGTAATTTCTTATTCTATCAAACGGAGAATTTCATGCGACGGATACTTATTTCCAGGATATTCATATCCATATTTTTCATTTCAATTATATCAGCCCAAGAATCTGACTATTTTCAGCAGGTCGTGGATTATGACATTGAGGTAACCCTCAATGATAAAGATCATACTTTATCCGCTTATGAAAAGTTGAATTATTTAAATAATTCTCCTGACACTTTATCTTTTATCTGGTTTCACATTTGGCCCAATGCTTATAAAAATGATTCAACTGCCTTTGCGAAACAGAAAGGAAGCGAGTCAAAATTTGCCCGAGCAGATTCTGCCAAAAGGGGATTTATAGACAGTCTGGACTTTTCCGTTGATGGAAAAAAAGTCAATTGGGAATCCCATCCCGAATGGATTGATGTGGTGAAAATAAAACTGAATACACCCTTAAATCCTGGTGAATCCGTCCAAATTGAAACACCTTTTTTTGTAAAAATTCCGAATCAATTTTCTCGATTGGGTCATACTGGCCAGCATTATGAAATAACACAATGGTATCCGAAACCGGCAGTGTATGACCACAAGGGATGGCACCCAATGCCCTATTTAAATATGGGAGAATTTTATAGTGAGTTTGGTTCCTTTGATGTAAAAATCACATTGCCAAAAGATTATCGAATCATGGCCACAGGGGATATGATTAATGGTGAAGCAGAATATAAATGGTTGGATTCATTAACAACTGTTACCGATTCGATACATAGTTTACCAGAGGAAGATTTTGAGAAATGGACTACATCTAAAATTGAAGGGGAGATGAAAGAAGAGAAGTCCGATACGTTAAATGTTGGAATGAAGACACTCCATTTTCACCAAGAGAAAGTTCATGATTTTGCATGGTTTGCCGATAAGAAGTGGCTCGTCCAAAAAGGAGAATTGTCATTAACTGATTCAACGCATGCAGTAACTCTTTGGTCTTTTTATCTTCCAAAAAATGCTGAACAGTGGCGGAACTCAATCGAGTATCTCCATGACTCGGGCTATTGGTACAGTCGCTATTATGGTGACTATCCTTATAATCACATCACCGCTGTGGATGGCGATATGTCTGCTGGCGGTGGAATGGAATATCCAAATATTACTGTTATCGCATCCATGCCCAGCAAACACATGTTAGAAATGGTCATCATGCACGAAGTGGGACACAATTGGTTTTATGGCATCCTCGGGAGTAATGAACGGTATCACACTTGGATGGATGAAGGATTTAATGAATATACTTGTATCCGATATTGGCAGGATAAATATGCCGATCAGAATGAACGCTTTGTCATTAGTGAATTGGTCCAAGATAAATTGGGAATTGCGAAGAATTTAAAATTTAGTTTTTTCGAATATTTCTCTTATGCCATGTCAGCAAAAAGTCCTGATGCACAACCACTGAACCTCAAAGCAGATGAATATAAAGGAGGCAATTATGGATTGAATTATAACAAGACCTCCGTTTTTACCCGTTTTCTTCAGCATTATTTGGGTGAGGAAAAAATGGATGAAATTATGCAGAACTATTATGAAACTTGGAAATTCAGACATCCCTATCCTGAAGATGTTCGTGTTATTTTTGAAAAGCATACGGATAAAGATTTAAGTTGGTATTTTGATGGTGTTTTCAATACAACCGATTACCTTGACTTTTCAATCCAGAAAAAGAGAAATCGCTTTATAATCTCTAATAATGGTAATTTGAAAACACCAGTAGAAGTTGTCTTTTTCGGCAATAATCACAAAGTATTGGAACGGCGCTGGATAGAGGGATTTGAGTGGCGTACAACCTTCGATGGCCCAAATGGAACATGGTATGCCATCATTGATCCAGATGAACATATGCCCGATGTGAATCGCACCAATAATTCTACTCGGAAGGAAGTTCATTTTAACTGGATATGGGATCAGCCAACTTTTTATGATCATGATATAAATTATGCGCCATGGTTGTTCAGTTATAATTATTTTAATGGATGGACGCCGGGATTGATACTTTATAAAGGATTCATTTTTGGATATGATAAAATCTCCACCATTCGACCCATGTTGGATATGAAAAATGGTAAGTTGGTGGGAAAGTTTTCTATTAATAAAAAATATGACCCTAACGAAATATTTAAGAAATCAGGATTGAAATTAAAAGCTTCCCAGTTTGAAGGTCGTACAGGGGTTGAAATAGATTTTAATGGGTCTTTTGGAAAGAACGAATCGAAAAGTAAAATTTCGGCCGTTATTAATTTTGCACAATTGGACAGCAATGCATTTGATTCGGACATTTATACGTTTGGAAATCATGGCACAGCATCAATCAAATATAGTTTATCCAGGAAATTGGATGGTATCCTGAAACAGTCCAACTTCGACATTGGTGTTCAAGCAGGAGAAGGGTTCTCTTCTGCCTGGACAGAAGTCAACTTGAAATTAAAATTCTCAAAAAAGCATGGTACGGATATCCGATTTTGGGCCGGATCATTCTTGAATGATAAAAATGTACCCAACCAATATCGTACCTATTTGAGTGGTGGTGTAGACCCGAATTTTACATCGGTGGTTTTTGATCGAACCGGTCAGTCGGGTATAACTGTTTTAAATAGACAATATATCCAACATGGTCCTGCTTTAAGAGGATTGGTCAAGGATAATTCAGTCCATGTTAATAGAAACAATCATATTTATGGTTTAACGCATTCTTCAACCGGATTTTCGTGGGGTGTGAATATTTCTCCAAATATCCCTCTTTTTATTGACATTGCAGGGGGCGATGATTACATGGACACATTTACAGCAGTTGGACTCAAATTTGGTCCAATCATATTACCACTATACCAAAGTTGGGAATCAGATCAAAAAACCGCCAAAGATTGGAATTGGGTAAAAGATCGTATGCGCATAACCTTTAGTTTAGAAGGATTAAATATTCCATTCCCATTCTAAAAATTTCAAATCGAGTTCTTTACCTGTGGTAAAAAAGGATTAAATTCTCCTTGATTTTCGCGTCATATTATTAAGATTTGAGGAAAAAATAATTATGTCTAAATGGACTAAAAATCGATTTGTAGAAGATTTACGGAATAATTGCTCACGGGAGATTGCAAAAATTTGTGAACGAATTATTGAATTTTCTGAAACACATGCCAGTGAAATGTCTTGGGGGCGCGGTGACGGTCATGGCACTTTTACATTTCGTTGTGACTCAGATTTTGGTATGCTTCCCATCTTTCATATGACATCCGATGGTCACATCAATTTGCAGGTAAATTTTCTTCGTGAAAAGGAATTGCCCAAGCAGGTTTTGCGTGACATGATTGTCAAAATGGAATCTAACTTTTTACGTGATTATGATGCAGAGTCTTATCCAGTTGATACCTATGAAGAGATGGAATACATGTTTCACACTTACTCACAAGTAGATAAGTTTTTAAGTACAGTTGAAGGCGTTGTTTATCGCTTAAAGCAGTAGCTTGAACGCAACGCTTTATTATTTCAGCGCCCTGTTGGCATTTGTCAGCGGGGCGTTTTCTTTATATTTCTATTGGGTGTACCGTGGATGGATTTCTAATCAACAATGGTGGGTTCCTCGTTTTTGTGAATTGGATTCAGGGAAATGTACATCCATTGTAGATTCTAAATATGGTCGAATAATTGGTGCCTCGAATGCGTTGGTGGGTGCGATTTTTATGATGGGATATACTTTTGCACTATTAGGTGTCCCATTAGATTTGGTAGATAAAAGTATACCATTATATATGGGGTTCTTTTTCATCATTATTGGATTGTATTTAATTTATGGTTTATTCCGATTGAAAGTCGCCTGCCCGATTTGTCTCACGGTTCATGTTTTGAATGTGCTTATTATTTTCCTTCAAATCGTTTAATAATACATTCTTTATAATCAATCCATTCCAGAGTCGGACAAGCAGAATGCTTGTGGAATAAATCAATTGAATCCTAAAACCGCTTGATATGAGTAAATTCTTTTATGGGTGCATCACTTTTTCTTCTTTTTTTGCTAATCGCTATTTTCATAGGTGTTGCTGCTTTGATCGCCAGATCCAACCGATCGGAAGATGCATACAATGATCTTGAAACAGATGAATGGGATTGCCCCGAATGTGGCTTCCACGTTCAGGTTGGGGATACCTGTATTTACTGCAGCGCAAGGAAATCATCATGAATGATCCTGCTTTTACCATTGCTTTAGCCTTAGCCCTCGGGATGATTGCTCAATCGGCCGCCCGCCATATTAAAATTCCGGGTATTGTATTGTTGCTTGCCGGCGGTGTTCTAGCCGGTCCCGATGGTCTAAATATGATTCGTCCAGAAACACTCGGTGAAGCGTTACCGATTATTGTGGGATTTGCTGTAGCTATCATTTTGTTTGAAGGTGGCATGAATCTCCGTTTTGATCGTTTGAAACGTGAAGGGAAAACTATAAAGTCACTCATATCTGTGGGTGCAATTATTACAGCAATTGGCGGCACTCTATCGGCAAAATTATTTTTAGGATGGGATTGGAGTACCTCTGTTTTATTTGGATTGCTGGTGATAGTTACAGGGCCTACCGTAATTAATCCTCTGTTGCGACGGATAAAATTGCGTCAATCTGTGGCAACATTGTTAGAAGCGGAAGGCATCCTTTTAGATGCTATCGGCGCCATCATTGCAGTGGTTGCTTTAGAAGTAGTCTTAAGTCCATCTGGATTCACATTCTTAGCAAGTCCCTTCATTATCTTAGGGCGTCTATTTGTTGGTGGACTTATTGGAATAATTGGTGGTTTCATTATTGCCTGGCTTTTGGGGATTCGAAATCTTGTGCCTGAAGGGTTAGAAAATGTATTTACACTTTCACTAGTTTTTGCCCTATTTCAAATTTCAAATGTATTGAGCCATGAAAGTGGTATTGTTGCTGTAACCATTGCAGGAATGGTAGTGGGCAATCGTAAAACACTTGTCACCCGAGAATTGATGGAATTCAAAGAACAGATGACCGTCATGCTGATTGGGATGTTATTTGTATTACTCGCAGCGGATGTTCGGATGTTCGATGTGTACTCATTGGGCATGGGTGGACTATATACTGTATTGGCATTGGTCTTTATTGTAAGGCCATTAAATATCATTTTTGGAACAATTAATTCTGATTTAACAATCAAACAAAAAGCACTTTTGGCATGGATTGCTCCCAGAGGAATTGTGGCAGCTGCCGTGGCATCTTATTTTGCAATTGAACTTGAAAAGAATGGAGTGGATGGTTCCCAATTAAGGGCGATGATATTTTTACTAATTGCAGTAACTGTACTTTCTGCTGGATTGACCGGTGGCTTGGCTGCTCAATTATTAGGATTAAAAAGAAAAAGTGAAAATGGATGGATTATTTTGGGGGCCAATGCGGTTGCTCGTGCATTGGCCAGGTTGCTTCAATCGGAAAATGAAGAAATTGTATTAATTGATGAAAACCCCAGCCTGTGTCGTTTGGCCGAAAAAGAAAATTTAAGAGTCATTTATGGTAATGGGATGGAAGAAAGTGTACTCTTAAGAGCCGCTGTTGATCTTCGGAAAGGAGCTATTGGTTTATCTGAGAATGAAGAAGTTAATATGCTGTTTGCCAATCGAGCCAAAGAAGTGGGAAAAGTCTCTAGGATTTATGTGGGTCTAAAAAGGGATGATGAAGGAATTACATCAGAAATGGTTAATGAAATTGGGGGAAGAATACCATTTGCCCGTGCAATGGATTTGGAAAAATGGGCCGTATGGGTACGGAAAGAACAAACTGAAAAAATAAAATTAACATGCAATTCCGAAGTCGAAATAGCAGCAGATAAATATTTTGGTAAATCAGCAGTAGGATTACTGATTCCATTAATTTCCCAACACCAAAAGTCAGTAGTTCCTGTCGGCCATAATACAATCCTTAAAAAAGGCGATATAGTCACCTGCCTTGTGCTTAAACAAAAAACAGAACAGTTTAATGATTGGATGTTAAAAAGCCCTTTTACAAAAAAGGCGAATTAGAAGTGAATTATGTGTTTCTGATTTACAATGACCAATATTTATTTTTCTGTATGGACAGGACTAAGAAGGGTCATGAAATTAATAAAGGGCGTGACAGCTTCTTAATTCCGAGCCAAGAAACCTTAGCTATTTAGATTCGAATATATTGTAGTTTTTCCAATGACTCGTTTCCCTATTTATGAACCAATGACAGTTTTTACGGATTTATTAATTATGATATTCGGCATCTGGTTTGCCCGTGAAATTCAAATGTGGTTCAATGTTCGACTCATGGAAGTCCATTGGCATTTCGCGAACTATTTTTATTTGATCGCCTTCACTGCATTCTTCGGCGCCATTTATCACACGATTTATCCTGAGAACGAAACTATTCGAGATTTTGTTTGGAAACTCACCATGCTGGGAATTGGTTTCTCAGTTTTTGCAATGCTCATGGGGACACTTTACTATTTTTTACCCTTTGATTCAGTGCAGTATGGGAAGTGGGGCATTACAGCAGTGATTTTTCTTTTTACTATTTGGATCTACTTTGATCACGATTTAATGAATGCGATAAAATTATATATTCCTAGTGTCATATTTGTAATGGGCGTTATGCTGTACGGCTGGTTAGGTAAGGGCGATAATGGGGCGTTATGGATCTTTGTGGGATTCTTTGTTACACTTTTGGGCTCATCTTTTACCGTTACAAAATATGGCTTCCATAAGCACTTTAATTCCAATGATATTTTTCACATCATCCAAATTGGCGGTATGTATTTAATCTATCGCGGTACCATGTTTATAACAAACTTTAGTGGTAAATAGTTGAATATTAATCCAGCAAAAATGACACTTTGAAATGAAAATTAAAGGGTAAATTCCCGCTCAATTTTTCAAGGAAATATCGTGAATATCGAACTCAAAGAAATCAATACTTTCGCCCGTGAGGTTATCATTGAAATGTCATGGGATGAAATCGAAAAGGATTTCGAACAAGCAATTAAGAAATTTTCAAAACGTATAAAACTACCTGGCTTCCGTCCTGGGAAAGTGCCACGTAAAGTATTGATGAACCAGTTTCAGCCCTCCATCGAAGCTGATTTTGTTGAAAATTCTGTCAATACATATTATTTAAAAGCATTAAAAGAGAATGAAATTAATCCTGTGAATATGGGCAGTGTCAGCGATGTGCATTTTCATCATGGGGAACATTTCAAATTTAAAGTTGCTTTTGAAATTGAGCCTGAAGTAATTATTCCAAAACTGAAGAAAAAAAGCCTTAAGGTTGAAAAATCGGTTTATATCACTGACAATGAGGATATTGATCTTGCTATCGATGAAGTTCGCCAGGGACACGCAGAAGTCCAAACCGTAGAGGATGGTGCAAAGATAGACGATTTTGTTATTTGTGACCTTCAGGAAATAGATGAATCGGGCATTGCAATAATTGGTAAAAAATTAGAAACTCGTTATATAAAGGTAGGCCAATCCCCCTTTGACGGAGATAATGAGAAGAAACTGACAGGTGTAAAGCCAGGTGAAACGACTCGAGTTTCTGTACCCATGGATGAACAAGGAACATTGGGAACATTTGAATTATCTGTTAAAAATGTAGAGCGACAAGTCTTACCAGAGGTTGATGAAGATTATATTAAAATGGCAGATCCTGAAGCAAAAGATGTGGATGACTATCGCGGCCGTATCAAAGACCGTTTGGAAAAAGCATACGCCAGTAGAGCAGATGAAGCATTAGATCAGCAGTTATCCGATGCCATGATTAAACATGTGAATCCGGAATTTCCACCATCAATGGCCGAATCATACTTAGGCCATATGGTAGAGGATGTTATAAAAAATAATCCTGGGAAAGTGGATAAAGAAAAAGTAATAGAAATGTATAAACCGGTAGCGGAGCGCAACCTTCAATGGTATTTAATTCGAAATGCGATCATTGCCGAACAGAAATTTGAAGTGTCTAAAGATGATGTAAAATCTGAAATCGACCAACGCAAAGAAACCAATCCAGAGCATACTTCGGAGTTAGATAAATATTTCAAAAAGCCAAGCAATCGTCAACGTTTAGAAGATGATTTAATGGAAAAGAAAATCTTGGCTTATTTACAGGAATTTGCGAAAATCAAAGAGGTTAAAGTGAAGACAAAAGACCTCCGTAACCAATCTGAGACAAAAGCGAAGTAATTATGAATAAAGATTCCATGAACCAATTGATTCCTATGGTGGTAGAGCAAACGGGCCGTTTCGAACGGGCCTATGATATCTATTCCCGATTATTGAAAGAACGTATTGTATTTTTAGGTACACCCATCGATGATAACGTGGCCTCAGTCATTATAGCTCAACTTCTTTTTCTAGAAGCTGAAAATAGTGAAAAGGATATTTATCTCTATATTAATTCACCCGGCGGCATCATTACCTCGGGAATGGGAATTTATGATACCATGAATTATATTAAACCTGATGTGGCCACAATCTGTATGGGGCAAGCTGCCAGCATGGGAGCATTCCTTTTGGCTGGTGGTAAAAAGGGAAAGCGGTCTGCTTTGCCAAATGCACGTATCATGATCCACCAACCGTTAGGCGGCGCTGAGGGACAAGCCTCGGATATTAAAATTCAGGCAGATGAAATCCTTAGATTAAAGAATACTCTCAATAAAATTTTAGCCAAGAATACAAAGCAGACTCTCAAAAAGATTAATAGTGATACGGACCGAAATTTTTTCATGAGTTCTGCGGAAGCTAAAAAATACGGTTTGATTGATACGATTCTATCCGAAAGAAAATAATGGGAGCGATGCGCATATCTACGCCCGTGGGTTCTGGTACCAAAGAAACTGGTGAACCTGGACCAAAACTCCACCGTCCTTCAGAAATAAAAGCTTACTTAGATCAATATGTCATTGGTCAGGACAAAGCTAAGCGCACTGTCGCTGTTGCAGTTTACAATCATTATAAACGGATTCTTTCTGATCAATCAGAAGATGATGTAGAACTGGATAAAAGTAATATTCTGGTTATAGGCCCAACCGGGACGGGAAAAACTTTGATTGCTGAAACATTGGCCAAGTTTTTAGCTGTACCCTTTGCCATTGCTGATGCCACAACTTTAACAGAAGCAGGATATGTTGGCGAGGATGTAGAGAATATTCTGGTTCGTTTACTTCAGATCGCAAACTATGATATTTATAAAGCCCAAGCTGGGATCATATATATTGATGAAATTGATAAAGTGGGACGTAAAAGTTCCAGTCCTTCCATTACCCGCGATGTTTCTGGGGAAGGTGTGCAGCAGGCACTTTTAAAAATATTAGAAGGAACCATTGCCCAAATACCACCCAAAGGTGGGCGGAAACACCCTGAGCAAAGCCTCATTCCTATCGACACAAAAAATATCCTATTTATTTGCGGTGGATCATTCAATGGCCTTTCGGAAATTATTAGCCAACGTATTAATTCAACAGAAATCGGGTTTGCAAAATCGTTAGCTAAAACAGAAAAAGAAGATGAAATTCTAAAGGAGGTCCTCCCGGAAGATCTTGTTAAATATGGTTTTATTCCGGAATTGATTGGTCGGTTGCCGGTTGAAACAACGCTTGAAAATTTGGATGAAGAAGCTTTAATGCGGGTATTGATTGAACCAAAAAATTCCTTGATTAAACAGTATAAAAAATTATTCCGAATGGAAGGCATTGATTTGGAGTTTCGAAAAGAAGCGTTAGAAGAGATTGTTGAATTGGCGATTGAACGTAAATCTGGAGCCAGAGCCCTCCGGTCAGTCATGGAAAAGTCTATGCTGGATTTGATGTTTCATCTCCCCGAATATTCTGAAGATCGCGTGATCCGAATTACAATTACAAAAGAATTTGTTCTCCGGGATAAAAAGCCCCTAATGCGCCGACACCGCCGCTCCGCTTAGTCTTTAACTTTCCCCTTTTTCTCCTTTATATTAGCCTCCGGTTCCGAGGTATGAAAACTACATTACAATCCAAATCCACTATATTGTATTTGGCCATATTTTATATGGTGGTTAGTTTTTCATGGGCGCAGAAGCAATATGTTAGCCCTGAGGATATAAAATCGGAATGGCGAGGTTATACATCATTTCAGCGGCAGGAATTGGTGAACTTTGCTAATTTTTTATATGATGAGGGATTTTACGAGCGCGCTCTTTTAAGTTATTTCCAATATTTGTACCGATATCCAAAAGATGAATTGGAAATGGCTGCCTATTTTCAAATTGGGAAATGTTACGAATCATTGGAGAATTGGGATTTAGCAAAAAATTATTACAATAGAATCCTTCATGAAAATGAATCAGAATCGGTTGCAGTCAATGCGGCTCAATATCAACTTCTTTATATTTCACTTATAAATGAAGATTATCAGGGAGTTTTAGATACCACTGAAAATGCAGATGATCCCTATGATTTAATTTTCCGAGCTTATGCCCATTTTGAATTATTGGAGTGGACTAAGTCAAGACAATCATTTAAGGCAGCAGAAGCCATCTTCAGGCTTAGTCATTATTCTAAACAAATTAGACCGTGGTATAAGGCAATTAAAACAGCAGAAAATGCACCACTAAAACAAAAGACACCAGCATTATTGTCGTCCCTTGCTCCAGGGGGAGGGTTTGTGTATTTGAAACAAACTGAAAATGCAGTCGGATCAATCAGTGCATCATTATTATTATATACGGCAATGTTTTCAATGCCGGCCATAGTCCAAAAAGGTGGATTGTCAATTACGGGAAATCGTCAAAATATTGTGCCTCTTTCTGGTGATTTGGTTACAAAAAATGGTTTGTTTCATTCATCTGCAGGATATCGAATTCCTGAGAATGTAAATTTGAGATCTAGTCGCGGGACAGCTTTGATTCCGCCGGCTCTAATCGCAATAGGTCTTTATGCCGGAAGCATGTGGAAATCGGTCCACGATATTGATATCTCAAACCGGAAGCTTATAAGGCGGTACACAGGACGGGTAACGACTAAATTACCTATTGAGAGATTCATGGATTACAATGTGCCGGATTTTATAATAAAATAAATTGATTATTTTGTAAAAATGTATTGCAGAAATTATTAAGTATGTAGTATTATTGCCGGCTGTCTAAGACAGCATTATTTGATATTTGAAAATTTGGTATGCGTGGTCCAATTAATTGGATTTGAGAGTCGCCCCTAACGGGGTGACAAAGACAGTACAGAATCAAACATACAATGGAGAGTTTGATCCTGGCTCAGGACGAACGCTGGCGGCGTGCTTAACACATGCAAGTCAAGGAGAACGTTCCCTTCGGGGAATTATTAAACTGGCGAACGGGTGAGTAACTCGTAGGCAACCTGCCTTGGAGATTGGGATAACCCCGGGAAACCGGGACTAATACCGAATAATGCAGCGACTTCTTCGGAAGATGCTGTTAAAGCGGGCTTCGGCTCGCACTTCAAGATGGGCCTGCGCCCGATTAGCTAGTTGGTAAGGTAACGGCTTACCAAGGCTATGATCGGTAGCTGGTCTGAGAGGATGATCAGCCACACTGGGATTGAGATACGGCCCAGACTCCTACGGGAGGCAGCAGTGGGGAATTTTGCGCAATGGACGAAAGTCTGACGCAGCAACGCCGCGTGATTGATGAAGCTTTTAGGAGTGTAAAGATCTGTCGTGAGGGAAGAAAAATCTGGATGTAAATAATGTTCAGACTTGACGGTACCTCACAAGAAAGCACCGGCTAACTTCGTGCCAGCAGCCGCGGTAATACGAGGGGTGCTAGCGTTGTCCGGAATTACTGGGCGTAAAGGGTCCGTAGGCGTCTTGCCAAGTTGATCGTTAAAGCCATCGGCTCAACCGATGATCTGCGATCAAAACTGGTAAGATAGAATATGTGAGAGGAATGTGGAATTCCTGGTGTAGCGGTGACATGCGTAGATATCAGGAGGAACACCAATGGCGAAGGCAGCATTCTGGCACAATATTGACGCTGAGGGACGAAAGCGTGGGGAGCGAACAGGATTAGATACCCTGGTAGTCCACGCCGTAAACGATGAGTACTTGGTGGTGGGGGATTCGACCCCTTCACTATCGGAGCTAACGCGTTAAGTACTCCGCCTGGGGACTACGGCCGCAAGGCTGAAACTCAAAGGAATTGACGGGGACCCGCACAAGCGGTGGAACATGTGGTTTAATTCGATGCAACGCGAAGAACCTTACCTGGGTTTGACATATTTATGAAAGCTCTGTGAAAGCAGAGTCTTCTGCGAGCTTGCTCAAAGACATAATTACAGGTGATGCATGGCTGTCGTCAGCTCGTGTCGTGAGATGTTGGGTTAAGTCCCGCAACGAGCGCAA
Organism: Candidatus Neomarinimicrobiota bacterium; assembly: GCA_018647265.1. Lineage (NCBI taxonomy): Bacteria > Pseudomonadati > Fidelibacterota > Fidelibacterota bacterium. The sequence continues at coordinate 24,443 of JABGTK010000122.1, forward strand.
CCCCTATCCTTAGTTGCCAGCACATTATGGTGGGGACTCTAAGGAGACTGCCCGGGATAACCGGGAGGAAGGTGGGGATGA
>JABGTK010000123.1 GCA_018647265.1 Candidatus Neomarinimicrobiota bacterium
GGTGCTTCAACTTTTTCATCCGCTTCGGCAACTTCCGCCACAACAGGCGCTTCCTCAATATGAACTTCCGGACGCGCATCCAAGACAACTGTCTGGTTCCTAAGGATGGGATTTTGAAGAACCATAAAACGTTCAAAACTATTTAAGTTTTCAGCTGATTCTGTTTCAAAATGGAGCAGAACAAAGGTACCATATTTATGTTTCTGTATTGCATAGGCTAATCGTTTTTTACCCCACACACGATGGTTGATTATTGAAAAAGTGTATTCACCAATTTTATCAACTACCGTCTTCATCACTTCATCTAGACGATCCTGTTCATAGTTTGGGTTTACGATATAGAGACTTTCGTAATATCTCATGTAAGACTCCTTAATTTCTAGGCAATCAATGGTGCAATCACCAAAGATACCACTGACATAAGTTTAATTAAAATATTTAGTGAAGGACCTGACGTATCTTTAAATGGATCGCCTACAGTATCGCCGACTACCGATGCTTTATGTGCATCGGACCCTTTGATAATAGATTCTCCATTAATTACTGTTCCTTCTTCAATCATTTTCTTGGCATTATCCCATGCGCCACCAGCATTGGACTGGAAAATCGCCATGAGAACGCCACAAACTGTGACACCGGCCAATAAGCCGCCAAGCGTCTCAGCGCCAAAAACAAACCCAACTAAAACAGGGGATGTAATAGCAAGGATTCCTGGGAGGACCATTTCTTTAATGGCAGATTGTGTTGATATTTCAACACATTTACCATGTTCAGCTTTGGTTAACCCCAATTCATAGGCTGCACGATCATCTTCAGACCAAGAAGATTCATCACCTTTATTCAGAACATTTAGAGCTGCTTTCAACTCAGGTATATCTCTGAATTGGCGGCGAACTTCTTCAATCATTGCCATTGCTGCACGCCCAACTGCGCCCATAGCCATAGATGAAAAGAGGAAGGGCAGCATGCCGCCTACAAATAATCCTGCCATTACCATTGGGTTGGAAATGTCTATACTATCGATTCCCGATTGAACCATAAAAGCCGCAAACAAGGCTAATGCCGTTAAGGCTGCAGACCCAATGGCAAATCCTTTACCGATGGCGGCAGTTGTATTTCCAACCGCATCAAGTTTATCTGTTCTTTCGCGAACTTCTGCAGGAAGCCCTGCCATTTCAGCAATACCGCCAGCATTATCAGAAATAGGACCGTAAGCATCAACGGCTAACTGAATCCCCGTGTTGGCCAGCATACCAAGAGCAGCCATAGCAATACCATAAAGGCCAGCAAAATGATGAGCGCCCATAATGGCCGACGCCAAAATCAAAATTGGAATTGCAGTCGATTGCATACCAACGCCCAATCCAGCAATAAGATTCGTTGCAGGACCTGTTAAAGATTGTTTTACAATTGATAAAACAGGCTTTGTACCTGTCCCCGTATAATGTTCAGTTATTAAACCAATCCCTAAACCAGAGACTAGACCAATAACTGTGGCATAAAAAACACCCATACTCGTAAAGGTTACGCCACCTTGAACAAATTCAGCTGGTAAAAATTTCTGGATCAAGAAGTAAATAGCAACCACCATTATTACCGAACTACCGAATTCACCCCTATTCAAAGCTTTTTGGGGATCGCCACCTTCTTTCACAGAAACCATAAACGTTCCTATGATAGAGACAACAATCCCTGCGGCTGCAATCATTAATGGAAGTAACACAAAGTTAAAATCAAATCCTCCCATTACCAGAACACTGGCACCAAGAACCATGGAACCTACAATTGATCCAATATAAGATTCAAAAAGATCAGCGCCCATACCGGCGACGTCACCCACATTGTCACCTACATTATCCGCAATAGTGGCAGGGTTTAATGGATGATCTTCTGGGATACCAGCTTCTACTTTACCGACTAGGTCAGCACCAACATCAGCTGCTTTGGTATAAATACCGCCCCCAACGCGAGCAAACAATGCAATGGAGGACGCTCCCAAAGAAAATCCTGAGATCACATTTAACACTGTTTTCATTGAATCAGCATCTTGACCATAATATCCTGTATAGAATATGAATAAACCGCCTAATCCCAACACACCGAGGCCAACAACGCTCATACCCATTACGGAACCGCCCGTGAAAGCAACATTTAATGCGGAAGCTAAACTCGTTCTGGCCGCATTTGTTGTGCGATTATTCGCTTTAGTGGCGACCTTCATTCCAAGGAATCCTGCTAAACCAGAAGTGACAGCTCCCACAACAAATGAAAGTGAGATCAATACGCTGGAATCTGCTCGACCTGAATTTGCAAATCCCAATAGGATAGCAACGGCGATTACAAATATAGAAAGGACACGATATTCAGCTTTTAAAAAAGCCATCGCACCATCGGCAATACTTGCGCCAATGGATTTCATACGATCAGTCCCTTCATCTTGGGCTTCAATCCAGCTTGATTTCCAGAATGAATAAAGCATGGCCAAAACAGCCGCGCCGATTACGAATATAAAGTTAGAACTCATAAGTTCATTTACTCCTATTTACGAATTAAAATGGTTCATGGTATGATTTAAACCACGCACCAAAAGATTTTCTAAAGCATCAGCGCCACGTTTTACCATTGCTTCAGCTTCCGGTTCATCATCCGCACGAAACGGTTTAAGAACAAATTTTTCTGCGGGGCGCATATTTTCATCGGTGCCGATGCCCAAACGTATCCTCGGGAACTGGTCGGACCTAAGTTGGTAAATAATATTTTCCATACCACGATGGCAACCATCTCCACCCTTGGGGCGAATTCGAACTGAGCCCAATGGCAAATCCACATCATCTACGACAACATGAATGTCCGTCGGTAATAGATTCCAGCGACTGGCTACATCTTTTACCGCAATCCCGCTAAGATTCATACCGGTTGTGGGCTTAATCAACAGGACTTCCCGTCTTCGGTGCTGGGCAAATACATATTCACCCTTACCGGGCTTAAATGACAGTTTTTGTCGGCGGGCCAATTCGTCCACCGCCCAGAAACCTGCATTATGTTTTGTATTTGCATATTTATCACCGGGATTACCGAGCCCTACAATGGCAATCATGATTCCTCGGAGGTATCTCCCTCTTCAGATCCCTTTTCAGCAGCATTGTCATCTTCAGCCGATTCACCTTCTTCACCCTCAGCCGTTTCGCCTTCAACTTCTTCCGGTTCAGGTTCAACTTCTGCTTTTGGCGGATTACATGTAACAACTGTTGTGTCTTCTGCTGAAATTAAGGAAGTATCAGCAGGCAGCTTTATTTCAGCAGCTGTTAATGCGCTGTAGAGTTCCAAACTGGAAATATCAATTGCGACATTTTCGGGTACATCTGTGGGATAACATTCAATATCTATGGCCGTAGATACATGGGCCACAAGACCACCTTCGGCCGCACCCGCGGCTTCACCTTCTAGCACAACAGGAATAGAAAATGTCATTTTTTCATCTCGACGGACTCGCATTAAATCCACATGAATAACCTCTTCGGTTACTGGGTGATACTGGGCTGATTTAATCACGGCATAAATAGTTTCACCATTAAGCTCCATTTCAAAAACCTTCTGGCCCGAATGGATTGCGTGGTAAAATACTTTTTTATCAATCGCCAAATTTTTATTGGCTTCACCACGATAATAATAGTTTGTGGGAATTTTCCCATTTCTTCTCATCTCACGCGCAGAACCAGTTCCGATTCCTGAGCGTTCCTCGACAGGTAGTTTATAGTAGGATGCCATTGGGGTTACCTTTTAATTAAAATTCGAACAGGGCACTCACCGATTCACCGTCATATACTCGGCGGATCGCTTCTCCAAATACCTGTGCCACAGTTACAATTTCCATATTATCTAATTTTTTCTCTTCAGGGATGGATAACGTGTCCGTCACCACCAGTTTTTTAATCGCCGATCCTTTGATTCGATCAACAGCTGGCCCTGACAATACTGCATGGGTGGCAACAGCGGTTACGCTGGTTGCCCCGTTTTCTATTGCCGCTTTAGCGGCATTCACTGTTGTTCCCGCTGTATCAATCATGTCATCAATAATGAGGACGTCTTTATCTTTCAAGTCACCAATCAAATGCATGACTTGCGCTTTATTTGGAGCATACCGCCGTTTATCTATCAATGCGAAATGCATTCCCAGCCGCTTAGCATAGGATTGACTCATTCGTGCGGACCCCACATCCGGGGATAATACAACTGAATTTTTTGGATCAAGTCCTAAATCTTTTATCGCATCCAGCAATACCATGCGACTATAAAGATGGTCAAACGGAATTGTAGCAAAACCCTGGATCTGGGTTGAATGAAGATCCATGGTTATAATGCGATCAGCGCCAGTTGCTGTAATGAGATCTACCATTACCCGAGATGAGATCGGTACACGGGGCGTATCTTTCCGATCTTGGCGACCGTACCCAAAGTAGGGCACCACTGCTGTTACCGTATTTGCCGAAGCGCGAACAGCTGCATCAATCATCAGCACCAATTCCATTATATTTTCCGCCGGACTGTTTGTGGGCTGAATGATGAAAACATCACTGCCGCGGATGTTTTCTTCAAACTTGATCCATAATTCACCGTCAGAGAATGTCTTAATCGTCAGTTTACCCAATTCTTTTCCTAAGGATTTTGCAATCCCTTGGGCCAAAATAGGGTTACTGCGACCCGTAAATATTTTTAAATGTTCGTCCATAATTATTTTTTGAGAAACATCATTCTCTATTTAGAGAAATTGTTTCACAATTTCTGCTGGGGCGCCCTCCTTCATCCACCAGTTGGTGGATTCCGGCGGACAGGCAGGGACTTCAATTGTTAAAGTAACTGCCGTTCCAAAAAAAATTGCTGGGGCGCAGGGAGTCGAACCCCGACTGCCTGGACCAAAACCAGGTGTCCTACCATTAGACGACGCCCCAATACTTAATTGTATTGAGAATTAATAGGTGTGATTCGAAAATGTGAGAGTTAAGTGGGATTAGCCAGAATGGTCTGATGCGAGGGGCGAAAGAATAACTCAGCTTCCTTGGCAGAAGCGTCTTCGTTAAAAATCCCATACACAGTCGAGCCACTGCCCGACAGACTGGCAAACCGGGCGCCCAACTCAAGCAACTTTTGCTTAATGGCGCCAATCTTCGGATATGCTGGAATCACGATCCGTTCAAAATCATTCTCAAAGATCTCAAGTGAGGCATAATCCCCACCGATAAAGCCCGCAAAGTTAGGCAAATTATTTTCCGGATTCAATTTATTTTTTAATTTTGAATATGCCCATGGCGTACTGATCGAAACATCGGGGATTACCAAAAGGTAAGTCCCCTCAATATGGTCGGCAAGTGACGTTAGTTTATCACCAATTCCTTCGCCGAGCTGTGTTTTGCCCCGAATAAAAAATGGCACATCCGCACCTATGGCGGCACCAATCTTTTCCAGTTTATCATTAGATAAACCTAGATTGTATATATTGTTGATCCCTTTTAAAACAGCGGCGCCATTTGCTGATCCACCACCGAGGCCACTCCCCACTGGCACATTTTTTTGAATATGGATCGATACACC
>JABGTK010000124.1 GCA_018647265.1 Candidatus Neomarinimicrobiota bacterium
ATGATGCGGTCAGATATGTCCACTTATCAAAACCTATTAAACCATTATTCTAAAGTAGCGGATGTTGTTATTAGCCCCGATGTGAAAGATTTCCAATGGTCAGAATTTGAAAAATTTGATTATTTTTTAAATGAAGGAATTCAATCTTGTGAAAATGCAATTTTGACAATTAGACGACAAATTTCCAAACAGAAAAGGATTAGTTTCCGTCTCAAACAATGGTTTGGTCACTAGAATTAATACACTTATTTTCGACTCTATTCGTGAGAATAAAATAGATAAATGAAAACATATTTAAAGACAGCAATCCTAATTGGCATTTTTTCTATTGCCAGCCTCTGGGCACAATTTGAAAGTCCTGTTACCTTATCGGTTAAGGTAGAGTCTACTGCTCGCGCCGGAGAGGTGGTTAACATTATTGTTACGGCAGAAATGGAAGCAGAATGGAAAATTTATGCCTTGCGAGACCAGGGAGAAGGTCCCATTGCATCCAAGGTGGTTGTCACCGGCAATGCAATTCAGGCTGCGGGTAAAGTTTTAGAAGAGGATCCTACTGAAAAATACGATGATGGATTCCTCACCAATACCCGAACCCATGAAGGTGGCGCAACATTTACTGCACCTGTTCGGTTAAAATCAAATTTGGCCCCAGGATCCTATGACGTTTCTGTAAATGTGTTATATCAGGTGTGTAATGCCTCCCTTTGTTATCCTCAGAAAGAAGAAGTTTTAACAACCACAATTACAGTTGAAGCTGGTGAAACAAGGGACGATAGGACCAAAATGTTAGCAGTAACTGCTATTGATGATTGGGGAAATATCAATTTGGATGCTGCAATCGAAGAAGGATTCTTTTCATTTATTTTATTAGCTTTTTCTATGGGGTTTTTGGCTTTATTAACGCCGTGTGTCTTTCCCATGATTCCAATAACAGTTTCATTCTTTACCCATCAAGGTGAAACCGGTAAAGGAAAGCCAATCGCAAATGCCCTTATTTATACCATCGGAATAATTGCAACATTTTCCATTCTCGGATTAATATTGGCCTTAACCCTTGGCGCTTCAGGAGCAAATCAACTTGCCGCTAATCCTTGGGTTAATATTTTCATTGCATCATTATTTATTTATTTTGCACTCTCCTTATTTGGAATGTATGAGATAGAACTTCCTCAAAAACTACGCCAATTTTCCCTGAACCAAGAAGGTCGTGGTGGCGTTATGGGGACCCTTTTCATGGCCGTCACATTTACATTAACAAGTTTTACTTGCACCGTCCAGTTTGTGGGATTGCTTCTGGTAGCCGCGTCTCAAGGTCAATGGTTTTGGCCCATGATAGGTATGGTTGTATTTAGTGCAGCTTTTGCATTACCATTTTTCTTTTTAGCATTGTTCCCCCAATATTTAGCAAAGATGCCCAAATCTGGTGGTTGGTTGAATTCGGTAAAAGTGGTTATGGGATTTCTGGAGTTGGCAGCGGCATTCAAATTTATATCCAACACAGATTTAGTATGGGGTTGGGGCTTTTTCTCACATAATGCAGTTTTGGCAGTGTGGGCCGTATTGATGCTCATGACAGGTATGTATCTTTTGGGTAAAATCCAATTACCCCATGATTCACCTATCTCATCCATCAGTGTGCCAAGGTTAATGCTCAGTGCCGCATTTTTGACTTTTGGATTATACCTTACATCGGGATTATTTGGCCAACGGATACATGGTATTATTTATGCTTATCTACCGCCTGTAGTAGAAGGGGAATCAGGCGCGGTGCGGACGAATGGCGCATCCATGGCAGAAGAATTTAATTGGTATCGAAATTTAGATGATGGATTGGCGGAAGCAAAAACAACAGGGAAACCGGTGTTTATTGATTTTACCGGGTATACTTGTACAAACTGTCGCTGGATGGAAGCCAACACATTTACAAAAACAGAAGTTAAACATCGTTTTGGTGAAATGATTTTGGTGCAACTTTACACGGATGGTGGACCCAATTATAGGGAAAACCAGCAATATGAAATCGATCGCTTTGGAACGGCGGCATTACCTTATTATGTCATATTAAGTCCTGATGATGAGGTGATTACAACATTCCCGGGAATGACCCGAGATTTGGATAATTTTTTGGATTTCCTCGATGAGGGATTAGCAGGGGAGTAAAATGTTAAAAATGAGAATTATATTAGTTATGACTGTTATGATAGCTATTGGTTGCAGTCAAAAAGAAAAAATGAAAGTGGCAACGCGTCCAACTGAAATCGTTCAAAAGATGATGAAAACGGACCCGTCAAAACGCCCGGATTATGCGATCCAAGCACCGGACTTTACATTACGAACCGTCCAGGGTGATTTATTCAAATTGAGTGAGAACCGAGGCAAAGTTATTTTGCTCAATTTCTGGGGAACGTGGTGTGGCCCCTGCCGAAGGGAAATCCCTGATTTTAATAAACTCTATTCCAAACATAAAAAAGATGGGTTAGAAATTGTAGGTATATCAATCACTTCCGGATCAGCAGAAAATATTTTGGATTTCATGAATGAATGGGGAATGAAATACACCGTTCTCACGGATATCAATGATAACGAAACCCAAAAGGTTACAGCAATTTTTGGCCGAGCCATTGGCCAGCCCATTACAGGAATACCCACAACGCTTATCATTGACAGAGATGGATATATCGTAAAGGGATACGTCGGTCCTCGTTCCGAAGAAACTTTCTACGAAGATTTAAAGCCTTTTCTTTCATCCTGACAACTATTGGATACTTTAAGTGTCTATCTTTTCTGAATCGACATAAAACAAATCAAATTGGTAGAAATTAATTCTACCATAAAAAATCAGGAATAGATAATGAAAGCCCTCGCCTTTGGTTTACTATTTAACCTAACATCACTAATTGCCGGGGAATACTGGCAGCAGTTTGTCCATTATAAAATGGATGTAAAACTGGATACTGCCGCTCACACAATTAGTGGGCATTCAACCCTTAAGTACATTAATAATTCCCCCGATTCATTGGATAGAATTTATCTCAATTTATATGCCAATGCCTTCCAGGAGGGGACGGTGAAATATCGCGAATATATGGCCAAACTCGGTCGTGCCAGCCGAATGGCTAAATTTATGAAGGGGATGGATAAATATTTTAGCAATTATGATATTAGCAATTTTTCTATAGCGAATAAGAAGGCTTCCCTTTCCGATACATTCAAAATTGACGATACAATTTTATCTTCTCAACTTTCTCAATCCCTTGCTCCAGGGGATTCATTAACCATTGAATTGGATTGGACCCATCATGTAGGTGAATTCTCCGAACGTGCCGGAAGAGTGGGTGATCAATACAATTTTGCCCATTGGTATCCCAAAATGGTGGTGTATGATGAGAATGGTTGGTTTGATGAACCTTTCCATGCAGAGGGAGAATTTTATGGTGAATTCGGTACTTTTGATGTAACCATGGATGTGCCCAAAGGATATATCATCGGCGCCACGGGAGAAGTGGTAAAAGGCGATCCAGGATGGGAAGAAGTACGTGTTGACACAAGCGAAAAATTTGTTGATTGGTTGAAAGAATTTAAAAAGAATCGGGCCGAATATGATTCTACGGAAAGACGTATTGTATCTTTTCATGCGGAAAAGGTCCATGACTTTGCCTGGGTAACCACACCCAATTTTTTGTACGAAAGTGGCGATTGGAACGGGGTAGATGTACATGTTTTATTTAACCAGAAGAATGGAAAAAAGTGGACCAAAAAAGTTGTAGCAAGAACTGAAAGAGCTATAGAGTGGCTTAGTACAAAATTCGGCATGTATTCGTATCCACAGGTGACAAATACAGATCGTCTCGCTGGGGGCGGTATGGAATATCCCATGTTGGTCATGGATGGGAGCGAATCAGAAGGATTGATTCTCCACGAAGTGGGACACATTTGGTTTTACGGTATCCTTGCCAACAATGAAGTCCGTGAATCGTGGATGGATGAAGGATTCACTTCATTCCAAACGCGTTGGTATATGATGGACCGTTATGGCGATCATGGTTTCGATCTTGAGGGAAGTAAGCGCTATAAGGATTGGCAGAAGAAACATTGGCGTTATAATAGTAGCCTGGGGAATTCCCAATGGGGGATGATCGGTTTTATGTCCAGCGGTCAGGATGAACCTATTAGTCGCTCCACGTATATGTTTAAAGGAAGTCGAGCTGCCGGTGCCAATGCCTATACAAAGCCATCCCTTATGCTAGATGAATTGAAATATATTTTGGGCGAAGAAACCTTTACCGAAGGAATGCAGGAATATTTCCGTCGCTGGAATTTGAAACATACCAATGAAAAACGATTCGTTGATGCCATGGAAGATGTGAACGGTCAGGATTTGGATTGGTTCTTCCGACCATGGCTCCATGATACACGCTTGCTGGATTATGGTATTAAAGGGTGGGAAAAGAAGAAAAAATCGGATGGTACTTGGGATGTAACACTGAACATTGTTCGCAATGGAAAACGGGATATGCCCCAATTGGTGGAAACAAAATTGAAAGATAACTCCACCCATCGTATTTGGTGGACAAACCATAAGTTTCGCACAAGTGATTCATTTAACTATAATGTTCCCAGTGAGCCAAAATCGGCTACGTTGGACCCCGATGCCCAAACAATGGATATCGATTTCAGAAATAATTCTACCGGGAAAATGCCGGCAGAAAAAATATTTTATCGCCCGGGGATGCGTTTTACTCCAAGGAATAGGGTTGTTAAACAATGGCATCCAACCATCCATAGTCTTGATAGGGATGGAGCTATGCCTGGACTTCGTTTGCGGAAATCCTACGGGTTGTTAGAAAGTGTTACCACAGATATTAATTTGGGGACTGAAACAGGTAAGGTATTTTGGAAAATTTCCGGTTGGAATCGAAACTTGTTTAAAGGGATGGACAAAAATTACTTCCACTTTTATAATCTCGGTGGTGTAAATGGATTTGGAATGAACTCCGAAAAAAGGCTCAATGTTACCAATCCGGTCTATGGTATTAAAAGTGTTGAATCAGGTTTTTATGTAACCAATGCGGTGGATACGAGCAGGACTAATCTATATGATTTAGGGAGAACAGTTGTTTTCTTCACCAAACTCAATGCATACTTAGGGCCTATTTCTAACCAGATTGTTTTTGACTTTGCGCCAGGAGGAATTTCCGATTGGTCCTTTAGTCGATTAACCATTACAGAATCTTTTGACCAAAGTTTTGGATTATTTGGGGCACGGTTTAGAGGGATATATGGAAAAATTTGGGCCGATGAAAAAGGCGTCCCGGGTCAGGAAAGATATACGGTAGAAGGTGCCGGTTCAGGTAGTTTATATGAAAAACCTTATCTTCGGGATAAATCCAGTTTTTATGGCGATACGGACTTAAGAAATAAATACCATTTGGCCGGTGATGCGAACCTTCGCGCATTTGGAAATCAAGAGTTTGTAGGCACTGAAAACGTATTTACAACTACGTTCGAAGGCTATTTAAGCAAAACGCTATTAGGAATTAAATTTGAATTGGCGGCATTCCTGGATGCCGGGATACTTAAGGGGTCAAAGTTAGTTGTGGGGGATAAGGGATTTAGCAGTACCTCCCTCGTAGATTATGGCTTGGGAATTCGAATCTCTAAAACAGTTTTAGGTCAACCCTTATACTTACGGATTGATAAACCAATGAAGGCTACCATTGATGGACAATCAATCAAAAATATGAATAATTGGGTATTCAGTTTCCAAAAGAGTATTTAATATGGAACCTTCAACAATTGTTTGCATTCAAATGGGCATTAATATGCAAAAGGAAATAATGAAAAAAATAATCTTAATGATAATTCTGGTGGGAATGATTTCCGCCCAGAATTCTATTCTAAAACAATTCAGCGATCAATTTGCGGATATTGCTGAAAAAGCCAATCCTGCCGTTGTTACAATCCTGACAGAACGTAAAATTGACATGAGTCAATTTCACCAAAGCATGCCCAGGGATAATGACTTTTTTCGATTTTTTGCACCAAAAATGCCACAGCAAAAAGAGTTCAAATCTACGGCTCTTGGTTCAGGCGTTATTATAAATGCTCGTAAGGGGTATATTATTACCAATAACCATGTGGTGGAAGATATGGATGAGATTACCGTTCGTCTTTTGGATAAAACTGAATATAAAGCATCCATTGTGGGCAGAGATCCTAAATCCGATTTGGCTGTACTAAAGATTGATGCACGAGGATTAAGTGAAGTTGATTTTGGCGATTCTGATGCACTCCGTGTTGGCGAATGGGTGATTGCAGTCGGTAGCCCATTTTCTGCCAATTTGAGCCATACAGTTACAGCGGGAATTGTTTCTGCCAAAGGTCGGGGAAATATAATCGCTGGTGATGTGTATGAAGATTTTATCCAAACTGATGCAGCTATTAATCCTGGGAACAGTGGTGGCGCATTATTGAATTCCTCTGGGGATTTGATTGGAATAAATACAGCAATTATTACCGGTGGATTTGACCGTGGGAATAAAGGTGTTGGTTTTGCTATTCCATCGAATATGGTTAAACGCGTCATGTCTGACTTGATCGACCATGGTAAAGTATTGCGTTCTTGGATTGGCGTTTCAATCCAGCCGATTGATGAAACTACAGCACAGGCCATGGATTTGAAAACGCGGAAAGGTGCTTTGGTTGCCGATGTGGTAGCGGATGGTCCAGCAGAAAAAGCAGGTGTAGAAACTGGTGATGTGATTATTGAATTCAATAATGTTAAAGTGAATAATGTGGATCATCTTCGGAATACAGTTTCAGCGTCAAAACCCAATAAAAAATATAATTTAATCGTATTTCGCAATGGAAGAAAAAAGACGCTTAAAGTCTCCTTAGAAGAAATGCCCGGCGATGATGTACTTGCTGCAACGAGTCGACCGATCCAAACAAATGAATTGGGTATTCAGGTTTCATCCTTGACGCAATCGCTTTTAAGAGAACATAATATTGGCACCAGAGAAGAAGGTGTCGTTGTTACCAATGTTTTTCCTGGGGGTGTGGCAGAAGATGCAGGAATTCGAGTAGGTGATTTAATTACCAGAGTGGGAACAAAAAAATGTGATTCGCCCCAAGGATTTGCGGCGCTTATTAAAGAGACACAGAAAAAGAATATGGTTATGCTGCACCTAAAACGCGGTGGAGTAGCGCGATATTTGACCCTTGAATTAGAAGACTGATTTCAAAAGTGCCACAATCATCCTTGGTCGTGGATTGAGCGCGAAAAAGATTTATCCAGCGATTCAAAGATTAAAAAGATTCTTGCGACAAATTTCGCGGTAAAATATTTTATCCAAAAAAGGGAAATGGAAACATTGCCCTTTTTTTATTATCTATTCCCCTTTGTTTGCGGATGGTGAAAAGATTAATTTTCGCACCCCAAAAATGGGTAATAAAACTAAATAATGATTCAACGCGTCAATCCACAAGCAGACTTCATTGCCATTGAGCATAAAATTCTCGATTTCTGGAAAGAAAATGATATTTTTCAGAAACGTCGGGATGCGAATTCGGGCAAGCCTAAATGGTCTTTTATCGATGGCCCTATTACAGCGAACAATCCCATGGGTGTTCACCATGCCTGGGGACGTACCCTTAAAGATGTTTTTAATCGATATAAGGCTATGGATGGTCATGAGCTTCGTTACCAACAAGGGTTTGATTGCCAGGGTTTATGGGTTGAAATTGAAGTTGAAAAAGAATTGGGTTTTAAATCCAAAAGAGAAGTAGAAGAATTTGGAATTGAAAAATTTGTCAAAATGTGCAAAGAACGTGTAGACAAATTTTCTGCTGTACAAACGGAACAATCTAAACGTCTTGGTTACTGGATGGATTGGGATAATTCTTACTACACCATGTCAGATGAAAACAACTATACCATCTGGGGTTTCTTAAAAAAATTATTTGAAGATGGTAAAATTTATCGCGGTTCTGATGTGGTTCCTTGGTCCGGAAGATCAGGGACCTCTTATTCGCAAATGGAGATTATAGAAGGCCGAAAATTGGTTGCCCACAAGGCAGTCTTCGTCCGCTTTCCGTTGCGAGAAAAAGACAATGAATATTTATTAGTCTGGACGACAACGCCATGGACGCTCACCTCCAACGTTATTGCTGGTATAAATGGAAATTTGGATTATGTGAAACTCAAAGCCAAAGACGGAGCCATTTATTATTTTGCCCAAGAAAACCTAGAGTTCAAGCGCCTCGAAAAGCAATTCAAAGAAAAGAAACAGTGGCTTGAAGGAGTTCCCAAATTAAAGACCATCGCCCAGATATTTAAAGAACATGGCGGTTATGAAGTCATAGGGACGATAAAAGGTTCTGACATGGTTGGCTGGACTTATGATGGCCCTTATGACGACTTTGACGCTCAATCGGAAGCGGGTGGTTACCCTTATGTGGTTGATGAGTTGGAAGCCGCAGGTGCCACGGGAAAATCCCAACATCAAGTGATTGATCCCGGCAAAGACAATATGGGGAATGATATTGTTGTGGGTGGTGAAGGTACCGGCATTGTTCACATGGCACCCGGATGTGGTGATATCGATAATAAAATCGGTAAAAAGCTGGGTATGGTGAGTATTGCGCCATTGGATGAAGAATCAAAATTTACCGATAAATTTGGCTGGCTGTCTGGCAAAAGCGCTACGGACAAAGAAACGGTTCAAGCTATAATTGACGATTTGAAAGAACGCAAATTTTTGATTCATGTAGAAGATTATCCCCATGTATATCCCCATTGCTGGCGCTCAGGCGATGAGTTGGTTTTTCGATTGGTGGATGAATGGTATATCAATATGGACTGGCGGGACAAAATAAAAAAAGTGGTGGATGAGATTAACTGGATTCCAAAATGGGGCGGAGACCGAGAACACGAATGGCTCGATAACATGGGCGATTGGATGATTTCCAAAAAACGGTTTTGGGGATTAGCTTTACCCGTTTGGACATTTGAAGATGACTCCTATTATGTAGTGGGTTCCAAGGAAGAATTAAAAGAATTAGCCGTTGATGGCTGGGATGAATTCGAAGGTAACAGTCCCCATCGTCCGTGGATTGACAAAGTTAAAATAAAGCATCCTGAAAGTGGACTTATTGGTACACGAATCCTCGATGTGGGCAATCCCTGGCTGGATGCGGGAATTGTTCCCTTTTCAACACTGGGTTATAATAATAATAGAGAATATTGGAAAGAGTGGTTCCCCGGGGATTTTGTCACTGAATCCTTACCGGGTCAGTTCCGCAATTGGTTCTATTCTTTATTGGCCATGTCAGCTATGTTAGAAGAAAAAGCACCATTCAAGAATTTATTAGGACATGCCTTGGTTAAGGCGGAAGACGGTCGGGATATGCATAAATCCTGGGGCAATGCGATTTGGTTTGATGATGCTGCAGAAAAGATGGGTGTGGATGTGATGCGCTGGATGTATGCCGCTCAGAATCCTGAACATAATTTATTATTTGGTTATCATCATGGTGATGATGTGCGAAAGAAATTAATCCAATTATGGAATTCCTATTCATTCTTCGCCACCTACGCTTCTGTTGATGGATTTGATCCCACAAAAGCAAATCTCACCAACGCAGATCTCAACCTTATGGATAAATGGGTTTTATCCAAACTTCATTCTTTTATTCGCGATTCGCGTTTAGCACTGGATGGATTTCGAACGGACCAGTTAATGAAAAAGTTTGACCTTTTTCTGGAAGAATTATCCAATTGGTATATCCGTAGAAACCGCCGCCGCTTTTGGAAAAGCGAGGATGATGGTGATAAACAGGCTGCCTATACAGTTCTGTATGAAGTTCTAACAACGGTGATCAAAATATTGGCCCCAATTTTACCATTCGTATCTGAAGATATTTATCAAAACTTGGTGCGAAACATGGATAAATCGGCGCCGGAAAGTGTTCACTTGTGTGATTATCCAAATGCTGACGAAAGTAAAATAGATACGGGTCTTATGGATAATGTTGATGCCTTGCGCCGGGTGGTTGAACTTGGCCGATCTGCTAGAAATAAGGGTAATCTAAAAATTCGACAACCATTGGCGAAACTTTATTTCACGGTGAAAAATGATGCAGTAGCTGATTTTATTTTTGGTCAACAAAATGTGGTTTTGGATGAATTGAATGTAAAAGCACTCTACCGGTCAGAATCAGAATCTGAGTTGATTAAGTATAACGTAAAACCGAATTTGCCTTTACTAGGTCAAAAGTTTGGGAAAGAATTACCGGCCATCCGAAATCATTTGAAGGATGCCGATGCCGATGAGGTCTTGGCAGAGATTCGGTCTAATAAAAATTATATGATGAATTTAAATGGCGAATCTATTTCAATCGGACGGGACGACCTTTTGATTCAACCAGAATCTGTCGACGGATATACCTCATCGGGAGACGATAATGTAACGGTTGGATTAACTACAAAACTGACGGTTGAATTGATAAAAGAAGGTATCGTAAGGGATGTAATTAGGCAGGTGCAAAACATGAGAAAAAATGCTAAATTTGCCGTCGAAGATCGTATCAAAATTTATGGAAATCCCAAAGGGTCAGTTGGAGAAGCATTGAAATCCTTTGAAGAGTTTTTCAAAAATGAAGTGTTAGCTGTTGAATTGATTGATGAAGAAAATTCCGGTGAATATAGTGAAAGTTTTCAAATCGGAGATCAACAAGTAACATTCGGACTAACGCGTACAAATATTTAAAAGGAAAAGAGAATTGGCTAAAAAATATACTAAAGTAAAACTCGAAAAGTTTAGAAAAGACATTGAAGAAAAGATGGATTTGGTCTCGGAAGATGTTGAAACCATTCGTGAAGGCCTTGGGACTGCCTCAAATAAACAGGGCGGTGTAACACCCGATTCCATATATAGCGTGCACATGGCCGATGCAGGTACCGACTCCCATGAACAAGAAAAAAACTTTATGTTAATGAATCGTGGGAGTGATCATTTCAAAAACCTGGAAATTGCCCTTGAGCGTATAAAAGACGGCACATTTGGTGTTTGTAAATTATGTGATGAATTGATTCCAGAAGAACGAATGGAAGCAGTGCCAAACGCCACGAAGTGCGTTAGCTGTAAAGAAAAAGAAAAGCTCGGTATTTAATGAGAATATTGTTTGTGACTGCCATAATGGTGCTCGCAGACCAAGCCTCAAAGGCAATCGTACGGAAAACGATGTCTTTATATGAATCAATTCCGGTAATACCAGAATTCTTTCATTTTACCTATGTTACCAATGATGGTATGGCCTTTGGTATAAATTTCCCTTTTGGTATTTATATTTTCTCGACCATTTCAATTATTTTTACATGTTTTCTTTTTTGGTACTTGTGGACGATCCAAGAACACGGCATTGTCATTCGTACTGGAATTGCATTAATTCTGGCCGGCGCTATTGGCAATTTGATCGACCGTGTCCTTCTTGGAGAAGTTGTAGATTTCCTTGATTTTATGATTGGAAATTTTCACTGGTATGTATTCAATATAGCCGATTCTTGCGTAACAGTTGGAATGGGTTTTGTTTTATATGATTCTTTGATTCTGGAACGAAAGCAAACTTCCTCCATCGGTTGAGCAAAAAAATCCTCTCTGCGTCAGGCGGTGAAAATACCCGCCTTGATATTTACCTTACTTTAATTCTCCCCGATCTAAGTCGGACTCAAATCCAAAATATGATTCGAGACGGATTGGTATTGGTGAATGATCAACCATCTAAATCGGGATTAAAATTGGATGGGAGCGAGTCGATTGAATATTCGCTTCCTGAAAAAGAACCTGAACTAAACTATATTGAACCGGAAGAAATTCCTTTGGATATTCTATTTGAAGATGAGGATATCATCGCCATCAACAAACCGGCGGGTATGGTGGTTCATCCCGGCGTTGGAAATAAATCCGGCACCTTGGTAAATGCACTGGCATTTCATTTTGATAATTTATCGGATATTAATGGAAACCTCCGTCCGGGGATTGTTCACCGCCTTGATGAGTATACTACTGGTGTAATTTTAGTAGCAAAGCATAATAAGGCACATGCGCACTTGGCTTCTCAGTTTGAAAACAGGAGCGTTCAAAAAGAATATGTGGGCGTTACATGGGGACATTGGAAGGATTCAGAAGGCTCGATTGACGGTGCAATAAAACGAAAACGCAGCGATCCAACTACTTACCAAATTGATGAATCGGGAAGGCAGGCTTTGACCCACTACAAAACAGTTAATCAGGGGTCAATTTTGAGTGAAGTAAAATTTTTCCCAAAAACTGGACGGACTCATCAAATACGCGTACATTCTGCCAGTATGAATCATCCAATATTCGGAGATGAAAAATATGGGGGCAGTTTAAGTAAAGCCAAAGGATTTATTCCTGAGGTCACAAGTACGCTCCGTCAATTATTCAAGGGGATTAACCGTCATGCCCTCCATGCGCGAAAAATATCTTTTCAGCATCCTTCCTCTGGTGAAAGTATTCAAATTGAAGCGTCGATTCCAGATGATATAAAAACACTTATTCAAGGATTCGATTTGATCCATGGATAATTTTGACATGATATTAGATGATTTTTACTCCTACCTGGAAAAAGAACGAGGATGCTCATCCCACACACTGCGTGCCTACAAAAATGATTTGAATCGGTTCACATTATTTCTTACCAATAAAATTGAAAACATATCCGGACTTCAAGATGTGGATCGCCATACCATAAGGGAATTTTTAGGATTTGAATTCGATGCACAATTATCAAGTAAAACAGTCGCGCGACGGTTGGCTTCCATCAAATCATTTTTTAAATATTTAATGCGATCAGAGCAGATTGAAAATAATCCAGCCATCCATGTAAAATCACCAAAGATTCCCCAGTCATTACCCAATTTTATTGATGAAAAAGTAATCGATGCCTTAATGGAAAGTCCTGATGATAATACGGCCATGGGGATGAGGGATCGTGCCATTTTAGAATTATTCTACAGTACAGGTATTCGGTTAAGTGAATTAATAGCACTGAATATTGGTTCTGTGGACGCGGTTCGACAATTGATAAAAGTTCATGGAAAAGGGGATAAAGAACGGTTGATTCCCTTTGGAAACAGAGCGAAATTTTGGTTAGAAAATTATCTGAAAAATCGAGCCTTGTCATTCAGTTCTACACCTCAAAAAATACCATTGTTTGTAAACGCTAAAGAAAAACGCGTTCCAACTAGTACAGTCCAAAGAAGAATTCGCAACTACATAAAATTTGTAGCAGAAGGGAAACGGTTAGGACCACATATTTTGCGTCATTCTTTCGCGACTCATATGATGGATAAAGGTGCAGATATTCGCGCGGTAAAGGATTTGTTGGGACATAGTAGCTTATCCTCAACGCAGGTATATACACATATACAGCCTGAAAAAATGAAAAAAATATATAGTCAAGCCCACCCCCACGGTAGCAAATAGGAGAGCATATGCTTGTCGATGGAAAAGATTTAGGACTCGATTCGCTTGGATTAACCGGAGTGAAAGATGTTCATCGAAACTTATCTGTAGATAAATTAATTGAAGAAACAGTACTCAATGGTGAGGGCGTAATTGGCCCCCGTGGAGCCACTATGGTAGATACAGGTAAATACACCGGCCGTTCCCCCAAGGATAAATACATCGTTGATGAACCATCATCCACGGATAATCTGTGGTGGGGTCCTGTCAATAGAAAAATTGATGAAGCCATCTTTGACGAACTCTATGAAAAAGTGGTCGATTACTATAATACAGATGATTCGAAAACCTACCTATTTGACGGTTTTGCCGGTTTTGATCCCAAATATAGTATCAATGTTCGCATAATCGCAAAACGGGCATGGCAGGCACATTTTGTCCATAATATGTTTATTCGTCCTGACGAGAAACAATTGGAGGGTTTTTCCCCAGATTTCACCATTATCAATGCCTCCAGCGTATTTAATGAAGAATTTGAAAAGCATGGGATGAATTCAGAAACATTTATCATTTTTCATATGGAAAAACGTATCGCTATTATTGGTGGGACTGAATATGGCGGGGAAATGAAAAAGGGTATTTTTTCAGTTCTTCATTATATACTGCCGTTGCAAGGTGTTTTATCCATGCATTGCTCAGCCAACGTAGATGAGGATGGTAGCAATGCAGCAATTTTCTTTGGTTTGAGCGGTACGGGAAAAACCACCTTATCAACCGATCCTAAACGACCTTTGATTGGGGATGATGAACATGGATGGTCCGATGATGGTATTTTTAACTTTGAAGGTGGTTGTTACGCCAAAACGATTAACTTAAATCCTGAGAATGAACCGGATATTTATAATGCCATCCGTCATGGCGCTTTGCTGGAGAATGTGGTTTATGATGAAAATACCCTTGAAGTAGATTATAACGATGGGTCAAAGACGGAAAATACGCGTGTATCTTATCCGCTGAATTTTATAGATAATTCGATTTATAGCAAAGGCGAACCGGCTGTGGCAGGTCATCCAGATACGATTATTTTTCTTACCTGTGATGCTTATGGTGTACTGCCGCCGGTGGCGAAATTATCCCCGGAACAAGCGATGTATCATTTCATCAGTGGCTATACAGCCAAAGTGGCTGGGACAGAAAGAGGTATTACTGAACCTACTGCCACATTCTCTCCCTGCTTTGGTGGACCATTTTTAACATTGCATCCTTTAAAATATGCAGAACTTTTGCGTGATAAAATGAATCAGCATAATGCACCTGCTTACTTGGTGAATACCGGTTGGGTGGGAGCTAATGCCAAATCAGGGGCCAAGCGGATATCCCTTCCTGTTACAAGACAGATAATTCACGCTATCCTTGATGGAAGTGTCAATGATAGTAACTTTGAGATTGATCCATATTTCGGTATTATGGTACCACAGAGTTTGAGAGATGTTGATCCGGAATTACTAATCCCAGCAAAAATATGGAAAGACCAGGACGAATATCGCGAAACAGCCATAGCCTTGGTGGAAAAATTTCAGAAAAATTTTGAACAGTATGATATTAGAGATTCTGAAGTTCGAAACGCAGGACCATCTTTAGATTAATAAAAGAAAGGGAAGATTATGAATATTGAATTTACAGCACGCCATTTTAATGCTCCTGACGAATTAAGGGAACATGCCGAAATGCAAGTGGAGCGGTTCAAAAAGCATTTTGAACGCATTAACAATTGCTATATCGTTCTCACTCATGAAAACAGCATATTTACCACTGAAATAAATCTTCATATACCTCAACATGATTTATTTGCGAAATCATCATCTAATAATGGTTTTCAATCCATTGATGATTGTATCGAAAAAATAGATATTCAGATTGCAAAAATTGTTGATCGGTGGAAAAAACATCGGTAAGAATCTTTTTACTATATAAACTAATTTATTTTCTCGACACTTTGGAGTCTATTGGGAAGAGCACGTAATTTCTAGACTCCCTGTAAAAGAATTATTAAGGAATTCATTAATGAGCAAATTTGTATTTACATCTGAATCTGTTTCAGAAGGTCA
>JABGTK010000125.1 GCA_018647265.1 Candidatus Neomarinimicrobiota bacterium
CATGGCGCCCTATACAATCGTGCTGTGAACGATGAAGAAGTGGCTCAGTCTATTGGCGAAGCGATAATTCAAGTGAATCCTGCGTTAAAAGTTATGGGATTGGCCGGTTCTCAAATGCTCACCGTGTTTGATGCATTAGGCCTCGACACAATGGCAGAAGCATTTGCAGATCGTACCTATGAATCGGATGGCACATTGCGAGACAGAAAATTTGATGATGCATTAATCACTAATCCAGAAAAGGCAGCACTCCAGGCTAAAATGATGATGGAAGGTAAAGCCATTGCGGTGGATGGGAACGAGGTGCCTATCGATGCGCAGACGCTTTGTGTTCATAGCGATACGCCAAATGCGGTGGCCATTGCTCGGGCGGTGAGGGAAGAGATCAAATAATTTGAACCACCCCCTGGATCCCCCCTCGTATGAGGGGGGAAATTAAAAGGGGGGAGCCATGATAAATATTATGAGTTAGCAAAAAAGGAAATAACATGAAATACATAACAACAATACTACTAACACTTTCAATTGCCGTTGGGCAAGGTCTATCCAAAGAGGAAAAGGCCATTCAATCCTATGTGGAAATGCATACGAATGAAGCGATTAATCTTTTAGAAAAAGTGGTTAATATCAATAGCGGTACCCTGAATATTAAAGGGAATAAAAAAGTAGGCAAAATATTCCAAAAAGAATTGGATAAACTGGGCTTCAAAACTTATTGGGTCACTTACCCTAATGACGTGAAACGGTCCGGACATTTGTTTGCAGAAATGCGCGGTGGCACGGGCAAAAAGATTGTTATGGTGGGCCATTTGGATACGGTATTTGAACCGGATCACCCATTCCAGACATATACACGAACGGACGATACGGCTTACGGTCCCGGAGTTTCAGATATGAAAGGCGGTGACATATCTATGATCTACGCCATGAAAGCGCTGAAAAAGGTGGGTGTTTTAAAAGATTTGAATCTCACGTTGGTGTTCATCGGGGATGAAGAAAAATTGGGCGCGCCGCCGGCCATTGTTCGAAAAGAACTTATTGATGCGGGTAAATGGGCTGACATCGGACTTGGATTTGAAGGCGCCCATGGCATGAATACGGGCACAATTTCCAGACGTAGTTCTTCCTCATGGATTTTAACCACTACGGGCATCCAAGGGCATTCTTCTCAGATATTTAAAGATAAACTCGGTTATGGTGCCATTTTTGAATCATCCAGAATTTTGAATGCTTTTAGAGAGGAATTGGCTCCGGAAGAATATCTCACATTTAATCCAGGCACAATAGTGGGGGGCACTGATGTGGTTTATGATCCGGTAAATTCACGCGGCTCCACATTCGGTAAAACCAATGTGGTGGCACAATCGGTGACCGTTCACGGGGGCATTCGAACAATTTCAATGGGGCAACTCGAAAAGGCCATGAAATCCATGAAAGAAATCGCGTCACGCAATCTTCCGGGCACAACGGCCAATATCGAATTTAAAACGAGCTATCCCCCCATGGAGCCAACCAAAGCTAACTATGCGCTGCTCGATAAATTTGAAGCGGTTAACATTGCCTTAGGATACGGCAAATTGGAAGCACTCGATCCCAGCAAGCGCGGTGCGGCAGATATATCATTTATAGCACCTCATGTGAATGCCTCCTTAGCGGGTTTGGGTCCTGATGGATTTGGGGGCCATTCAGAGAATGAAGGGTTAGATTTATCTACATTCCCTAGGACAACAACAAGGGCCGCCATTTTAATTTATCGTTTAACACAGTGATTTCTTTCAATTAAACCACTCCATTATCCATAAATGATTTATTTATAAGTGCGGAGTGCAATTTTAATACACCCCCCAAGGTCCCCCCTCGTATGAGGGGGGAAATCAAAAAGGGGGGAGTCAAAATTAATAATGTGGGTGAGTTAAAATCCCCATCCCTTAGCTATACCATCTCATAATTTTTTATTCTAAATTACAAAGCAACCAAATGTAATAGATTTACTCTAGAGGGCTTCAGGAGGGTCATATATGTCTAATTTTTTCGAAGAATTAAAACGCCGAAAGGTTTTTCGTGTAAGTGGTAGTTATGCTGTTGTTGCTTGGATCATCATGCAGATCGGTGAAGTAACCTTCCCAGCATTGCATTTGCCCGATTGGATTTTAACCGCTGTTGTTGTTGTCTTATTAATCGGTTTCCCGATTGTTGCAATTGTCGCATGGATATTCGATCGCACTCCTGATGGTGTTGTTAAAACACAACCATTATCTTCTATTGAAGCAGCGCCCCCAACCCAAGTGGGTGACATGACTGTAAAGACAGACGCTCGTCCAATATATTTGAAAAAGCGCAATATATTTTTAGTCCTCGGCGTGGTAGCCGGAATCATGATCGGCCAAATAAACCTCTTTGGTGATGGTGGTGAAAAACTGGTGAACTATACGGGCGATCGCATCCCCGTGGCTATTGCGGATTTTGAAAACAATACTGAAGATGCTTCTCTAAATGGTCTCTCGGGATTGCTCATTACATCTTTAGAACAATCCAATTATCTTTCGGTACTCACCCGTTCGCGCATGTTTGATCTATTAAAACAAATTGGCAAACCCAATGTAGATATTGTGGACGAAAAGATAGGTATGGAAATCTGCCGCCGCGCGGATATCGGTGCTTTGGTTCTTACATCTATTCAGCAGTTTGGGGATCTCTATACCATAGATCTAAAGATTCTGGATGTAGAAACGAATGAATATTTGTATTCCACCAATGTGCAGGCAGAGGGGAAGAAGAATATCCCCGGACTTATTGATGAAATTTCTAAACAGACGCGGATTAGTTTGGCAGAGCGGGCCGAAGAAGTAGAGAAAAATCAAGTCGCTATCGCCAGCCTTACCACTAAAAACTTGGAAGCCTATAAATACTTCAACCTGGGTGAAAAAGCATTTTACAAATTGGATTTTAAGGGCGCCATTAAACAATATTTAATAGCAATGGAAGAGGACTCAACATTTGCATTGGCCGCATATAAACTTGCCTATTCTTATCAATGGCATTTCATGAGTGAATTGCATGATAAATATATAAAAAAGGCAGTGAAATACATTGAGTCTGTACCGGATAAAGAGCGATTATACATTCGAGCGCAATCCATCAAAAATTTTCAATCAAAAATTCCTGTTTATGAAGAAATTATTGACAAATATCCGAATGAAAAACTGGCATACTTTGAAATTGGTGATATGTTATTTCATAATACTAGAGCGAATGAATCAATAGCGTATTTTGAGAAAAGTCATGAATTAGACCCTTCATTTGAATTTGCAATCCAACATCTTAGATGGGCATACGTAGGAGTTGAAGATCATGAAAAGAATATTGAATTAACAGCCAAATCGTCGGCCATTTATCCCGATGACCCTCATCATAAATACAATGAATTAAACGCTGTATTATATGCAGGTAAATTCAATGAATATTTTGGTATGGTTCGGGCAATCGAAGATAAAGAGGTGCAATTAATTGATACCGACATCGCTTTTGGGTATGGATATTATGTGAGTGGCGATTATGGCAAAGCAGTCGATCGATTGGAAAAAGCAAAAAAAAATACAAGTAAACATTGGTCTAGAGATGGTTTATTCTTGCTTCAGCAATTGGCTGCATCACGGGCAGATCGTAGTGCATTTTTAACCTATTCCGATAAAGCCTTAGGGTTCTATAATAAAAATGCTAACTATAATTTTTACACACAAACACTCATAACCAGGGCAAGAGTATTGGCAGGTATCTTTAATGAAAAAGAAAATGCAAATATGATATTGGAAGAAATTGAGAATATATTTAATGATTCGACAAATGATATAGCTTTTGCTGATTTAAGCGGTGTATTTAAATTGCACCTCATTGATGCTTATAGATTAGTAAATAATGATATTCGCCAAAATGAATTGTATAACCAAGCCTTTGGTGTCCTCTCCGATAATAATTTAGAAAATGCGAAAGTATTTTTAGACAGTAAAAATTATCAAAAAGCGATTAGTATTTATAATAACATTCTAAAAGGTGCAGACGGTTATCAAAACTTCATTGCTAATTTTAATATTGGCATAGCATATATGGGTGAAAATAACTATGGGATGGCGCTCAAACATTTTGATTCGTTAAAGGACAATTATTTCAGCGGATTCAATTCTAGACCGTTTTACTATCCGAAGGCATTCCTTTATTCCGGCCTGGCAAACTTAGAATTAAAGAATTACCGTTTGGCCAAATCGAATATTGAAACTTTTTTACAAATCTGGGAGCCAGCACCGGAATCGTTAAAAGAGAAGAAAATGGCCCGGGAAGCGCTTAAGAAAATTGATAAGGCGGTATCGTGAGCTTTTACTCCAACACAAACACCACTGTCATTCTGAGTATTCGTGAAACGAATGCGAAGAATCTCAAACAAACGCATACGGTAAAACGAACGCTTGAGATTCTTCAGTCATTGCATTCCTTCAGAATGACAAATTACACTGTGAGTAAAATATTATAAGCTTTTTCGACGAACTACTAACCAATACTGTCATCCTGAGTCCTGCGTCAGCAGGAGCGAAGGATCTCAAACAAGCGCATACGGTAAAACGAACGCTTGAGGTTCTTCAGTCGTTGCATTTCTTCAGAATGACAAATTACACTGTGAGTAAAATATTATGAGCTTCTTCGACGAACTAAAACGCCGAAAGGTTTTCCGCGTTGCCGCTTCTTATGCGGTAGTGGCCTTCATTATTATGCAGTTGGTGGAAATCCTTTTCCCCATGTTCAACTTCCCCCAATGGACGCAGCAATTTATCGTCATTGTCGTTTTGTTGGGCTTCCCCATTGCG
>JABGTK010000126.1 GCA_018647265.1 Candidatus Neomarinimicrobiota bacterium
GAATTAATTTTTCGCTAGTCACTTTAATTAATTTACTTTTTCCTCACCATTTTTTACAAAATCAATTTGTTTTTCACTAAACTTTTGATATTTTGATTGCCAATTTGATGGCTGTGCGACTTTAGTCACCTGAACGGCTGTGACTTTAAATTCAGGACAATTTGTTGCCCAATCAGAGTTATCAGTGGTGATAACGTTTGCGCCTGACACAGGGTGATGAAATGTTGTGTATACAACGCCAGGTTGCACTCTGCTTGTTATTTTCACACGAAGAACAGTATCTCCAGATCGACTATTAATTCCAACCCAGTCTCCCTCATTTATTCCCCTTTCCTCTGCGTCATGAGGATGAATTTCAATTAAATCTTCATCATGCCATACAGTATTTTTTGTTCTTCTTGTTTGAGCCCCAACATTATAATGTGCCAATATTCTTCCAGTTGTCATTATTAAAGGAAATTTATTATTCACTTTTTCAGCCGTTGGCACATATTCTGTAATAAAAAATTTGCCCTTCCCTCTTACAAACTCATCTACATGCATCGTAGGTGTTCCTTCTGGATGCTCATCATTGCAAGGCCATTGAATGCTTCCAAGCTTATCTAATTTTTCATAACTAACACCTTTAAAGGTTGGCGTTAACTGCGCTACTTCATCCATAATTTCGCTTGCATGTTTATACTTCATTGGATACCCCAATGCGTTAGATAGCATTTGAGTAATTTCCCAATCTTCATACCCATTTTTTGGAGCCATTACTTTTCTCACCCTTGAGATTCTTCTTTCCGCATTGGTGAAAGTGCCATTTTTTTCTAAGAATGAAGACCCAGGAAAGAAAACATGAGCATACATAGCGGTTTCATTTAAAAATAAATCCTGAACAATTACACATTCCATGGATTCAAGTGCATGAGTCACATGTTGTGTGTCTGGGTCTGACTGAGCTATATCCTCCCCCTCGCAGTAAAGAGATTTAAATTTACCCGATATAGCTTCATCAAGCATATTTGGAATTCTAAGACCGGGCTCATCATCAATTTTTGTATTCCATGCCGATTCAAATAATGCTCGAGTTGCTAAATCTGAAACATGCCTATACCCAGGAAGTTCGTGAGGAAATGATCCCATATCACAAGAACCCTGAACGTTGTTTTGCCCTCTTAATGGATTAATACCAACACCTTCTCTACCCACATTTCCAGTAACCATGGCTAAGTTTGCAATCCCCATGACCATAGTTGAGCCTTGGCTATGCTCAGTTACGCCTAAGCCATAATAAATAGATCCATTTTTTTCATTTGCAAATAGTCTAGCCGCATTTCTAAGTAAGTCTGCAGGAATGCCTGTCTCTGCTTCCGTTGATTCAGGCGAATTCTTAGGGTCTTTAATAAAATTTAACCATATTTTAAATGATTCATCTTCACAACGCTCTTTTACAAAGCCTTGATCACTTAAACCTTCCTCAACAATAACATGTGCAATTGAATTTATTATCGCAACATTGGTACCAGGCTGAAGTTTAAGGTGGTAATCAGCTTTAATATGTGGGGTATTATCAACGAGGTCAATTTCTCTAGGGTCAATAACAATTAATTTTGCCCCCTGCCTTAATCTTTTTTTCATCTGAGATGCGAATACTGGGTGACCATCAGTTGGGTTTGCGCCCACAATCATAATTACATCTGACTCCATTACCGAATCAAAATTTTGTGTCCCAGCAGATTCTCCTATAGTTTGCTTAAGACCATAACCAGTTGGTGAATGACAAACTCTTGCACAAGTATCAATATTATTATTACCAAAACCGGCTCTTACTATTTTTTGCATCACATAAACTTCTTCATTAGTACACCTTGAAGATGAAATAGCACCAACTGAATTGGCACCATATTTTTTTTGAATTCTTTTTATTTCTGAAGCAGCATAACTTATAGCTTCTTCCCATGAAACTTTTTGCCAAGAATCATTAATACTTTTCCTAATCATTGGCGTAGTAATTCTATCTTTATGTGTCGTATATCCCCAAGCAAAACGTCCTTTCACGCAAGAATGTCCATGATTGGCTCCCCCATTTTTATTAGGCGTCATTCTGACAACTTTATCCCCTTGCATTTCAGCATTAAATGAGCAACCCACTCCACAATAAGCACACGTTGTTGTTACTTTTCTTTCAGGGGTGCCATGTTCCTCAATACTTTTTTCGATTAAGGTGGCTGTAGGACAGGCTTGGACACAAGCGCCGCATGAAACACATTCGGAATCAATAAAATCTTTATTTCCAGCAGAGACTTTCGACTCAAACCCTCTTCCGTCTATAGTTAAAGCAAAAGTACCTTGAGTTTCCTCGCAAGCTCTTACGCATCGTGAACAAACAATACATTTAGAAGGATCAAAGGTGAAATATGGATTCGATTCATCTTTTTTTGAATCTAAATGATTTTCACCTTCATAACCATATCGTACATCCCTTAATCCAACAGCTCCCGCCATATCCTGAAGCTCGCAATCACCATTTGTTGCACATGTTAAGCAGTCAAGCGGATGGTCAGAAATATACAATTCCATTACGCCTTTTCTCAAGTTAGCTAATTTAGGAGATTGTGTGGAAACTACCAACCCATCTGAAGCTGGAGTAGTACAAGATGCTGGATAACCTCTCTTACCTTCAATTTCTACCAAACAGAGTCGACATGAGCCAAATGGCTCTAAGCTATCAGTTGCACATAATTTAGGCACGCTAACACCTGCAATTGAGGCTGCGCGCATCAAAGATGTACCTTCAGGGACAGTTACATCAATACCATCTATTTTGAGCGTAACGAGTTTTTCAGAATTTACTGGAGGTGTACCAAAATCTTTTAAATCGTCCATTATGCCTATTAAGTAGTTAGTTCAAGAATTACACAATTTTATGCTTAAGTTTCTTTGGTTTCAAGTCCAAAATCTTTAGGAAAAAAGTTTAAAGCACTAATAACAGGGAATGGGGTCATGCCTCCCATAGCA
>JABGTK010000127.1 GCA_018647265.1 Candidatus Neomarinimicrobiota bacterium
ACTCAACAAGTGAAGTTACTTATGTTTGAAGGACATATGAAACAGCAAGTCCGTAATCGAATGCAGGATAGATATAAACCACCCGCTCCACGAGGTGGTAAACAAAAACGCCGAAGAGAATTTTGACTTATAAGTAAGTCTTCTAGAAAAAACCCCGCAATTATTTTATAATTGCGGGGTTTTTTTATTTATATGGATGTGATGAACACTCTAATTTGCACCCTTAAATTTGAAAGGAAACATGAACAAAATATATAATTTTAGTGCCGGACCAGCTGTATTGGATCAATCTGTGTTAGATGCAACTTCGAAAGCGGTGAAAGAATTTAATGGCCTGGGGATGAGTTTGATGGAGATGAGTCATCGCTCTAAACCCGTGATGGATATGGTAGCAGAAACGGAATCACTTACCCGAGAATTGTTGCATATTCCCGATGGATACCATGTGTTGTTTTTGCAGGGGGGCGCCTCTTTACAGTTTGCAATGATCCCTATGAATCTTTTAGGCGAAGATCAAACTGTTGATTACACTGATACAGGCGCATGGTCAGCCAAAGCAATAAAAGAGGCCCATTTATTTGGAAATGTTAATGTGGCCTGTTCATCCAAAGAATCACTTTATAACCATATTCCTAAAGAATTGAATCAAAGCTCCCATGCAGTTTATTTACATATTACCAGTAATAATACAATATATGGGACGCAATGGAAGGACTTTCCGACGCCTTTGAATCCCAATGGTTATTTGGTGGGGGATATGTCGTCGGATATATTCAGCCGATCTTTTGATGTATCTCGATTCGGATTGATCTATGCCGGTGCCCAGAAAAACATGGGTCCTGCGGGCGTTACGTTGGTTATAGTTCGGGATGATATTTTGGGGGAAGTTAATCGCTCAATCCCAACCATGATGAATTACCAAACCCATATTAATAAAGGATCCATGTTTAACACGCCTCCGGTTTTGGCTATATATTCAGTGAATCGCACTTTAACATGGATTAAAAAAAATGACGGTATTAAAGCGATGGAAATAAAAAATAAACGCAAATCGCAAAAGCTTTATGATGAAATTCGACGAAATCCACTATTTAAAAGTCCCATTCCTGAAGAAGATCAATCCTTGATGAATGTGCCATTTATTTTTACAGATGGCGGTGATGAGGCAGATTTTTTATCTTTTTGCGATAGACGTGGATTAAAGACCTTGAAAGGTCATCGTTCGGTTGGAGGTTTTAGAGCATCAATTTATAATGCTATGCCGGAAGCGGGTGTGGATGCCTTGATTCAGGCGATGCAGGAATACGAAAGTTAAGAAGTAATACTCAATCTTTTCAAATAATCAGATTGACGTTTGATTTCATTGCTCAATCAATCTCCTTTGTAATTAATAATCCTAAAAGTCCGAATCCAGAAAGAATAGCGAGATTAATAAAAAGGAGAGGAGCAAAAATGGGTGCTGTATATATTAAGTTTTCAAAGAAATTTTCGGATATACCATTCATAATTGAATGGCTATGATAATAAAATCCCAACCCACCAACACATACTTGTAATGCCATAATACTTAAACAAAGCTTTATGTACTTACTTGAATATTTTTGTATTAAAAGAGTGGTTAGAAATCCCACTGCAAGGGCACTACTCACAACTGGGATCCATTCTGTAAATAGAAAGAATCCATTTTGCGCATGGTCACTTAAGGCAAGAATAAAATTACCAAAAAATCCTGAGAGGCCAAAAAAAATAAGCCATTGGTTCCATTCTTTTGTTCCTGGTTTAACCATTCTATTCATTATGATTAATAAACCTAAACCTGTATAGGACAAGGGTGCAACGAAAGGTGCCGTGTAGACTAAACTTTTTATAGTTTGGTGTCCAAAGAAGTTGCTATTTAAATGCCATAATAATCCTGCAATGCCAACAATGACAGAGGTAGTGCCTATGAGAAGACCTATCGTTTTGTAAGTGTATGTTTTTCCCCTCCAATTTTGATACAATTCTATGGACAATAAAATTGGTGAAAATATTGAAAAATAGAAAGGAATCCATTCTGCGTTATGGGCAAATGCATTGATTGAATGGGCAACGAATATATCCAAGGCCAAAAAGCTCAAGTTGGCCAAAATAAATAATTCAATTGTAAATGCTTTATTCACAATTCCCTTTATCATGAATTACCTTTTAGGTGAATCGCGATTTCTGAGAGTTTTTGCAATTTCTTTCATTTCAACTGTTTTGAGAAGCAATTCATAATTGCCGTGCCATTGAACAAAATCTGCACCTCCCATAAATGCACCATGTTTTGCAGTACGGCCGTAATAATGCCAAAGATCAAATGCAATAAATTCAATTGGTTCATCAAAAGGTTCGGGGGAGAG
>JABGTK010000128.1 GCA_018647265.1 Candidatus Neomarinimicrobiota bacterium
AAAGTGTGGCTCTCGGACAAAGCCAATAACACTTACGGTGGAGTTTACTCTTGGGCTAGCAAGGAAGCTTGTGAAGCCTACCGCAGTGGTGAACTGTACGCCGGCGCCTTGGCAAATAATCCAAATTTTGTGAATTTATCCGATAAAGGATTTTCAGTTTTGGATGGACCAAGCAAAGTCACCCATATGAAATAAACCGTTAAAACGGTTTCGTCTTTCTATCATTTTATAACCCCCGGCTTAAGCCGGGGGTTATAAGTCAACGTCCACTATAACTACTTTAGTGGTTTTTTATAATTTACGTAGAGACGAGGCTTGTTTACCCGCCGGAATAAGGCGGGCATCGTCTCTACAGTATCATTTTATTCCCGTTACAACCAACGTACCGGCCCAACCTTCTTTCTCGCCCTCACGCCAAGATTGAACATCATGAAATCCTGCTTGATTAAATCCATCCACCCATTCTGATTCAGATAATCGTGTCATAATAGAAATGCCACAATCAATATTCCAAGATTCACTCACTGTATTTTCAGTATAATAGTCAACGCCCATAATGAGCCGTCCGCCCGGATTGAGCCAATTATCTCTAGCATGTTTAATCAATCCAATCGGGTCTTCAACATAATAGAACACTTCTATTGAGTGGACAAGGTCCACTTTTTCTTCAGGAATCCAGTCTATTAAATCATTGCAATGGTAGTGATTTTTGGAATCAATGGATCTGGCTTTTTCAATCATGGATTGGGAGCCATCCACACCGATGGCGCTTTGGCAAAGTGAATGTTGGGCCATCATTCGCACCACCCAGCCATTTCCGCAGCCTGCATCAATAAAGGCAAATGAATCAGTTTGATTTTTTAAGGCAAAATCGAGCATGGCCTGTACGGAATTGGCATGCCCTTTTGCCATGTTTTCATCTCGGCCATCATTGGCCCAGTCTGTGAATACATCAATGGGTGATTTCATTATATTGCAAATGTAGAGACGCGATTAATCGCGTCTCTACATTATTATAATTCTGCTAGAATATCTTGAGCATGTGTTTTGACCGATACTTTAGGATAGACATGTGAAATATTTCCCGATTCGTCAATCACGTATGTATTTCGAAAAATCCCTTCATATTCCCGGCCCATGAATTTCTTTAATCCCCAAACACCGTAAGCTTTCAGGACATCTTTGCCTTCATCGCCTAACATTGGATATTCGAATTCTTGTTTATCGCAGAATTTTTTCTGCTTCTTCGGTGCATCGGCACTCATACCAACAACCACTGCATTTTTATCTTCAAATTTTTGGAGTTCATCCCGGAACCCCTTGCCTTCAATCGTTCAACCGGGTGTGCTGGCTTTTGGAAAAAACCATAGCACGACTTTCTTCCCGGCATAATCACTTAAGGATACATCATTCCCATCTTGATCGGGAAGTGTAAAACTCGGTGCTTTTGTTCCTACTTCTAACATTTTTTCTCCTTTAACTCTATAAATCTACTTTTGACCACTTCATTCGTTCGTCATTATTGATTACCATATCATAAACAGTTTGAATGCCTTCTTTCTGGCCATTCCACACCAACATATTTAATGCATGGGAAATATCCACCCATTTGAAATCAATATGTTCTTCAGACAGGATAACCTTATCAGAATCTACCTCAATACCAAAAACGGGCACAAGGTTGATCCTGTCCCCATGCACTTCATAAAAACGGCTTACATGATCGGCCACAAACATATTCTTTGGTGATAACCCCGTCTCTTCTTTGAGTTCACGGATGGCGGTTTCGGTTGCCGTTTCGCCATCTTCAATTTTCCCTGCTACGCCCTGCCAAAGATGTTCATATATCTTATTCAAATTTCTTTTCATCAATAAAAATTTCATTCCATCATCTGTTTGGCGATACACATAACAATCCACCACTCTGACTTTTATGTTCGACATTTTATTTCAACAAAATCATCTTTTGAGTGAGAACTGTTGAACCCGATTCCAGCCGTGCAAAATAAACACCTGCCGGCATGGATTGACCCTTGTCATTTTTACCATGCCATACCACTTTGTTTGAATTGGGAATACCGTTTATCAAATTCACCACAATACGGCCATTGATATCAAATATTTGTAATGACACATTGCTATGGGCCACACCATTATTTGTAACAATAAATTCAATTGTTGTTGACGGATTAAATGGGTTGGGGTAATTGGTGAGCAACTCAAAACGCTCGGGCAATTCGTCTCCTGTGGCGGTAACAGGATCATTAAAATCTTTACTATTTCGCGGCATCAATTTGTATTGGCCATAAGAATAATGGAGCACGCCAGTAATGCTCACAAAATGGATGCCATATTCTGGCCGGGACCAGTCTCCGTCAAACATATAGCCATCAATCATGGCTGATCCAGTCCAATCTGAAACAATCCACTGGCCATCTTCATTGGCACTTTGAGTCACTTCCACATTGACCAGCCGCACCAGCATACCTTCATATTTTTCCACCCAAACTCGGCATTCCCCCGATAGAGAACTGGCCGTCACCAAGGTCGGCTCCACATTGTTATTACTGGACAAGATATCGGTGGAAACCAAATTCTTCATTTCGGTCATACCGAAATATTCCGAAATATCGCCCTTTAGCTTTACTTCATCTCCAACTTTCGGCGGGACGTATCCTTTATTTATATAAATAAACATTCCCGCCCAATCATCTTTTTGGGGATCCTGGAAAAAGAAATTGGGATACTCATTATCAGGGCGAACTGCCGTCACAACACCAGTTACTTCCACATTTTGTCCCTCAAATTCAGACGGAAAGCAATCTTCACCTATCCCTTGATTCTCAGTATATTGAATATCATAAGGAGTATATCCACCCACAACAGGAATGACGACATTCACAAAATCTACGCCACTTTCGCCATCATTATCCGTCACTGTTAGTTTAAATGTGAATGTCGTTGTACGGTTCACTTCAGGAAGTACGGCTATGGGTTTAACCCTTTGGTCATTTATCAATGTTGCCGTCGGTCCCGAAGTTTGGGCCCATGAATAGGCAACTATAGTTCCGTTGGGATCATAACTCTGGGATCCATCCAACGCGACGGAATCTCCATTCGCCGCCACCACATCACCGCCGGCGTGGGCTATTGGACTGGTAGAAGCCTTGGTGGTATATGCAATTTTGGCAATAACAGGATAATGATCGGAAGCACGATAAATGGCATCGGCAATACTATCGGGGACGGCGCTATTGCTCCCATCCATAATGAATGTATTGAAATGATTGCCGTCATTACCAATTACTTTGTAAGACTCCTCTACATATTTCAAGTCTGGATCTTTGGCAGTAAAATGATCTGAAAATAGAATGAAATCAAAACGGTCATCTAACCCGCCTGTAGCTCCCCCATCACCCAAATGGTCGCTTCGGGTGGATTGGGTATATTTTTCTACATGAGATCCTTCATTTCGCACCCATGATCCTACGGGGTCTTCCAAATCCACTGTCATACTATCGGTCAGAAGTAAGTAGGCCGGTTCATCGGTGCCATAGAGGTTGAAATCGCCCGACATGATATAGTGATAATTGCTATCTTTTTGGGCCACGTATTTATACAATTCTTTCGCTTCTTCCCAGCGTTGATTCGCTTCACTATTGCCATCACTGGCCTTGAGGTGCGCCCCAAATACTGTAAAAGGCGCCACGTTGGAATGGGCATTTTTCAGAGATATTGTATAGCCGGATATATCCCGCAAAACTGTTGAAATAAATACATCTTCCGATATATCAATTTTAGATTTCCGGTAAATGATACCACTTTTCATCCAGGATGAACTGGGCAATTTCCCCGCGGCAAAAACAGTACTATCCACATTAAAAGCTGTATTCAAGAGCATATCCAATCCATCTTGATGCTCAATTTCCTGAAGTATAACTAAGTCGGGCTGAACGTAATCAACCACTTTTTTGATATAATTTGCTCGAGTAGAAGTACTGCCCGTCATTCGAAGCACATTATAGTTCATCACTGTTAGTGTATCCTGAGTTTGGACACTTGATAAAAGCATTATTAATAAAAAAATGCGTTTCATTTAAAAGTCAATACTCGTTGATATTTTCCCCACCTCCAATTTGCGGTGATTTTTGAGAACCGGTTCGCGATAATGTTTTAACGATTCATTTTCATCATCGGTAAGCAATTCCATTTGATTGAGAAACGCCATTACAGCAGATCCAAGTGCACGAAGATTTCCATCCAAAACTTTTACCACAATTCCCAAAACGCTCCCATCCTCTTTTCGAATACCAAATCCACGAATCGCTTCACCGCCCACTTTACATACTGCTCTCCCTTTCATGGCGGTGATAAAGTCAGTATCAAAGGTTTCGCGCCCACCAATCAAATAGGGATGTTTGGACATAGCATTATATAATCGATCCAATTCAGGGTAATTCCCCGATGCCAATTTTTGAAACATTCCCGCAATGATAGATAAAGTCAAAAATGGTGTTGGTGCGCTACAGCCATCAATAGCAGTGGAAAGTTTTTCCAAATTCGCATACCCCATAATTTGATCCAAAATCGCCTTTTGAACCGGATGGTTTTTATTGATATAATCTGTAGGGTCCACCCCCAAATGCTTGGATAAAGCAAGCATGCCGGCGTGTTTCCCGCTACAATTATTATGAAGTGGAATAGGTTTTTCACCAGAACGAATAACATTATGATTTGACTCAATATCATAAGGCAAATGACTTCCGCAGCAATAGTCATCTGTTGTAAATCCCAACTTATTCAGCATAGATTGAGCCGTTTTCACATGGATATCTTCACCATTATGAGAGGCGCACATGAGGGCAATTTCATCTTCCGAAAAACCTGCTGCATCCACAGCGCCTGATTTTACTGCTGCAGACGCTTGGAACGGTTTACAGGTTGATCGAATGCATGTTAAATAATGGGGATCCCCCGAGGCATAAACCACCACACCTTTTTCATCCACTGCAACCCCATAGGCCACATGAATACTTTCAATAAATTCCCCTCGTATAACTTTTGATAAAATTGGCATATTCTCTCTAATTTACGATTTGTGATGCAAATTCAAACTGAAATCCCGCTTCTATTAATACAGGGATTTCTCTTTTCAAAACTTCTAATGTATTTGGCTTAGCATGGCCGATGCCTAAAGCAGTTCCTTGTTTTTTGGCTAACTTTACCAACTTATCTAACTGTGCTGATATTTGTTTCACATCCGAATCATTATCCAAGAAAATATGGCGACGCGCTGTAGGAACACCTAATGATTGCATAGTTTTTTCGCCCACTGTTGTTGAGGATGTACGGCTATCTACAAAATATTTTCCATGTCTTTTTAGAACGGACCCAACCACACTCATTACCTTACCGTCTGTGGTTGCCTTTGAACCCTGGTGATTGTTCATTCCCACAGCTTCAGGGATATCTTTCAGCACCTCTCCCATACGCCACTCAATCTCTTCGGCTGTCATACCCGTTTTAATTTTGTATTCCTCTTCGCCTCGATTCTTTACATTTGATTCCATAGGCATATGGATAATGACTTCCTGCCCTGCAACAATGGCCTTTTGTGCGAATTTTCTACTCTGTTCATGTCCCGGAATAATGGCACATGTAATTGCTACGCCCAATTCCAAAAAGCCATCGGACACAGTATCGTTGCGATAACCAAAATCATCAATAACGAGAACAATTACTCCCGCAAGTTTTTTTGGTTCAGTTTTATTTTCGGATTCCAAAATTTGCACTTCTGTAATTTCTTCAATTTGCTTGGGGCCCCTCGTAACCAAATCCAATTTCCGCAATGCTAAATAATTTGTCAGAAGTAAAAACAAAACGGCTAAACTCAAAAAGCCGATTATTTTTTTATATAAATCAGGATTCATACTCATGGCAGGCGAATCGATATATCAATCATTTGAGGCATACCCAAGTGCTGATCGCCCCATTGAAATCCATAAGTGACTGCATAAATTCCAAATTGAATCCCCACACCACCAGAAATTGTTTTCACACCATTGGATGTCATAGCTGTCATGCCAAAAAGTAAATTTTTATATGATCCAGTCCCGCCGGTAAAAAGGATGGGGTCATTAACCAAACTATTGGATTCCACTGCACCATAAACAGAATAATTTGATTTTTCATAAGTTATCGAACTGATAATACGTCGCGGCAAACGGGGAGACTCCGAAATCATTCTTCCCATTTTACCCAAATTAAGGGCGGAAATATTGAGGCGAATTTTATCCCGAATTTTCCAACCAAATCCCAGGTCAAAGGCAGCACCTTTAGACTTATCCTGGTACAGTTGCATTTGAACCAATTGAATTCCCACCCCCAATTGAAAAGGGCCGGTTGACCAACTATAAATTCCCCGTGTTGACGTACCATAAGCGGCATAATGCCCCAAAGGTTTTGAAGTTGGTTTGTTGGGGCGCAGTTCAATATCGTTCAAACCTACATAGCGAATATCCAGACCGACACTTCCCTTCTTCACCTGCCCCTTCCAACGAAATCCAAATGATTGCACACCGGCAAGCCAATTGCCATAAGCCAAACCCAGCTCAGGTACTTTATTCATTTGGTTTAAGTTAGCAGGATTCCGCCAAGGTGAATTAAACAATATTAAATCCATTGCAGAAGGTGGTATGGACAAGAATTGGGTTCCCACCGCCCCCGATTGGGATATTAAAAGTGAAAAGAAAAGTGTTTTAAAAAGTAAACGCATAAGTAAATATGTGGGCTGCACCGGCGGGGTTTTCAAACACAAATGCATAATCCAGTTTACCATCATTATCTTTCAGCAAGGACCAGTCCATTCCCACACCAACAGACATTCGTCCATTCCCCAATCCGGCCCGAAAGAAATAATGATCTAGATAAGGGTATTCACCGCCGATTCGTAATGTATATCCCAACATATCTTTACCATTCATGACTACACCCGCATCACCGGTAATATAAAATTTTCTATAATTAAAGGTGGTTCCCGCACGATACAAGGTAGGAAATTGTTCCACGTATTCTTTGCCTCGCTCGAAGATTTTATCCGTTTTCCAATGGTAACGTGAGTTCAGATCCTGAACCATGAAAGCCAAGTTGGCGCCTTTTTCTGTATGGATGAATACGCCAAAATCCATTCCCATTCCTTTACCTGCAAGGTCCATGGTATTCATAGGTAATTGGTGTTTTAAAATTTTGATATTTAAACCAGCAGAAAACCATGGCAAAATGCGCTGGGCAAATGAAATCATAAAGGCATCTTCAGAAGTGGATAAATATTGTGTATGTTCTCCGGACCCTGTTCGCCCGTCAATTTTGTCAGTCCCCGCACTAACCCATGCAACCCCAAGGCTGGCAGTTGGGGGTAATTGAACAGATATATTTGCAGCCATAAATCTTCGTGAAAGCGGTAAGAAATGGTGACTAAAGCCTAGTTGGCGTTTTTTGCCAAACACCATAGAAGCGGGGTTATGGTAAGCGGCAAACCCAGCATCAATCTCAGCCGTGAAGCCACTGCCCATAGCCATGGCCCGAGCCGAAGAACCCATGCGCAAAAATCCTCCTGCATAGCCCCCTTGTTCACTACCACTCAAAAGTGAGACAAATATGATTCCAGAAATGATGATTTGTTTTATTCGTAACATCATTTTATCACGATCAGTTTGAGCCATTTAATTTTTTGATCATATTCAAGACGAATAAAATAGGTACCGTTATCCACCAAGCGGCCATTCTTGTCTTTTCCATTCCATTTCATCGCTCCAGTTGTGGCTCGTCGTCGGTCAAATTCCTTGCTGTAAATCGGTTCCATTCCAAAATTGTAAATATCCATCTTAACCACGAAAGATATTTTTACATCTGCTTTAATATGGACGTAACCAGAACCACCAACACGGTTATGTTCATAGGGTGAAAATGGGTTTGGATACGCATAGGCTGTTCCCGAATCATAGTCGGTGCGATACACTCGCCAGTTTGTACCATGGGGATCCATGGCTCGGGCAAGGCCATCCCATGAACCGACCCAAACAGTGGCGGATGATGAATAAAAAGGCCGTGTATCATATGCTACGCCTATAACTTCATCACTCAAAATCTCATCCATACTATACATGCCCGTAGAGCCAATTGCTATGGCTTGCTGAGGTGGATCATATTTGGCCCACGGTTTAGCCACATCCAAAGGATTATCAATCACCGTTTTCCACAAACCAGATTTGCTGGCAACCAAAACAATTGAATCTGCAGTGGTAATATTATATACCCTTTCTTTATTCAAAGTTGTATACCATGTGTCACCACCATCAACGGAATAACTGACTGCGCTGGTTTCACCGGCACCTGCAGTGACGGTGGCAGCCCAAACTATCTGGTATCCTTTATATTCTTGCAATGCCATCCCAACCACGAATCCACCTGAGAGACCATCAGCAGATG
Source organism: Candidatus Neomarinimicrobiota bacterium (assembly GCA_018647265.1). Lineage (NCBI taxonomy): Bacteria > Pseudomonadati > Fidelibacterota > Fidelibacterota bacterium. Next base: position 8,488 of record JABGTK010000128.1, read on the forward strand.
GCGTATAATGGGACCAGTTGACACAACCATTGGCACCGAGGATTCCTCTGTTGATTCCGTTAGCCGTACCCACCCAAACAGTATCACCATGTGCAATTACAGAAAATGCTTTATGATTATGATTTCCATAAGTATTGGGGTTAGCACTTTTTGTGGATGTTCCATCCCAAGGGTCCCGAGGGTTTAAGAAAAAATCTTTTAAAACATAACCACTTTGAGTGTTTTCATAATTGGATGATTCGCAAGTGTTCAATACTTGGTCTCCATCTTCGGGGAGAGGAACACGTTCCCAAACTTTTTGAGAAATGTTGTAGCGTCGCAGTCCACCGGCCCAACTGGTAATCCAAATATAATTGCCTGAGATAGCTGCATCATAAGTTACATTTGCTTCTTTTACAGTAATGGGCAATCCTTTGAAAAATCGTTTAGCAAATGGCGCCAATGAATCTGCATCCGAATCCACCGGTTGTTCGAAGTAAGTCCAATTGATAGAATTTCCCGTGGCATCGGTGGAATAAATAAGGCCATTCCCGATAGTAATATTTTCACCGCTTTTGGCAAAGGCAGCAAAAACTGTCTTTTTATCAACTGCCAGAGCCGTGACACCACCCACAGGAGTCGCGTTTGTCAATTGACCCGCGGCCGCATTTGCTTTGGCGGTAATAGTAAAGATGGAAGTGGTATCCCTTAACACTGCCAAACCTGCTCCCGTGCCCAACCAAAGGAGTGTATCCTCCTGTTGAACAATATCACTAATCATATTACTTTTGAGACCTTTATAGGCGGCGGTGTCAAATTCAGCAACGGACATTTTAAATGCACCAGGTAAAAGTCCCTGAGCCGCCGCCATTTGAATGAAAAGTAAACAGATTGTCAGGCGTCTCATTTCACCACCAAAATTTTCTTTACCGATTCACTATAAGCATTAGAAAGGTCCTGTACTTCAAATGTCCAATGGTATGTACCGGTGGTGGCATTTTCCGTGAGCGAAACAGTCATGGTATAAGTGCCATCACCTTTTTGAAGATCACCAGTACCATCCGTCCCGGAACCATCATCATAAAGTAAAATGGGATTTCCCCCAAACATCATTGAATCGAGGTCCACATGGTAAGAGCGAAAGAATACGCGTTTAATATCATCCAATCCATTGGGGTCCGACACAGATGCAGTTACAGAAAATTTTACTGTATTGACTATATTTGGATCAGGATTTGACCCAGGGCGATCAACAGTATCAGGAACAAATACACTACCAAGTTTTGGTCGAATATTCCCCAAGATGAAATCGGCCTTCTTCGTATGTTTCTTTCCGCTATACAGCCCCATGATAGAAAAGAAAATGGAATCTTTGGCAGAAGATGGGAGTGTATTTTTCAATCCTGAATCATTTACAAATTTTCTGCTGTGAACCTGGTCCTTAGAAAGTATATCACCAATTGTACCATCATCAACTAATTTTAACGTATCGGCTGTATTGGAAGCACTGGTTCCCCGCCAAAGAACCATGACAGAATCGATGGAACCGCCTTGATAACCGTTCTTTGCTTTAGCAGAAATAAACAGTTTATTGGATGCCTGTAAAAAAACAAAATCAATTTCGGAAATGGGAAAAGGATCTTCTGGTTTGGTGACTGACTCGCAACTCCAAATCAATAGAATTGCTAAGGAAAGGAAAAGATGTAATTTTATTTTAATTAATATCATTTCTGATCAAAAATATGGTGAACCATTAAGGTGCCCACCTGCCATAAACTTTGTGGAGAGCAATTTTCAACAATATCATTATGTGTATGGTGATAATTTATTTTTTCATTGGGATAATCAAAATCGATAATATCCACTGCCGGTATTCCCGCAATTTCGTAAAGGGGTACATGATCATCAAAGATTGAATGATAAGCCAGTTTTTTAAATCCGCTCAATTCCAATTCTTCCGCCTTTTCCCACAATTCCAAAACAAGTCCTGGATTTTGCTGATATGAAATTCGTTCGATATACAACTCCAGATTGGCATCGCCTACCATATCCAAGTTAATCGCATGGGCCGGCAAGGGGATCGGGAGGTTTCGCGCAAAATATTGTGAACCCTTACAATAGGACCATGAATCACCGCTGGTGCCATAATCTTCTGCATCAAACAATACAAGATTTACACCCACCGGTGGTGGACTATCTTTTAACACTTTTGCCAATTCTAATAGTACAGCCACACCACTGGCGCCGTCATTGGCCCCTAGTATAGGCCTACTTTTTTCCATAATACTTTCGCCCCGATCCCCCCAAGGACGGGTATCCCAATGGGCAGAAATCATAATCTGGTTATTGGATTCTGGATTAAATCGGGCGATAACATTATTCATCCCAACTTTCTGTCCCGTTTTGGGCATTGTTTCTGTATAGGCTTGGGTAAATACAGTATCAGCCAAAGGTGTGAATATATCGAGGAAATATTTTAGTGCTTTTTTATGGCCTTCTGAACCGGGATTGCGTGGACCAAAATCACATTGTGCTACCAAATGATTAAAGGCTCTATCGCCATTGAAGTCTGGTACTTTGGTCTGACAACTACCTAAAGTTGCACAGAACAAAATGATCATATTTGTGAATTTTCGCATCATCCTCGGATTGCCAAGTTTACATCAAAACCAAAGTCCCTGTCGATCTTCTTCCCAGTATGTTTCGAATCATTTTCTCGATATTCCCAAATCATACTTCCACTGACCGATTGAGAGAAAGAATATGTTAGCCGTATTCCCGTTTTCCAACTGGAGGTGAAGGCCGTTTCTGCAAACTTCGTCGCCTCCTGTGCTTTTTGCAAGGTACGGTTTTTATTCATGTCAAAATTGAATGTGAAGTTAACCTGATTATTGACCTTATAATTATCAAAAAATGGGAAAGGAATCGTAAAGCCGCCACGGTGAGTATAGTTCGCTGAAATCAGGTAAGATTGATCATGAAATATCTTCTCACCACCGTTGGCGGATTCTTCCCGAGAAAGTGTTCGGTTATGACGCATAGTTACTGCTATACCTTTTTTCAGAGCAATCGTAGCACCGATAAGGGGGGCAAAATTCATATTAACACGGGAGGTTCTTTCATTATCCTTGTAACTGGTAACAAAATCGTCAATACCGAAGAAAGGCATGGATGGGCCACTAAACTGATCAAACTGCCAGGCCCGCGTTTCTTTTCCATTGGTGGCATGATCTAGACTCAACGTACGAACAAAACGGCCAATAAATTTATTTCGTTCCAATCCTGTCATTCGGATCGACCATCCAATAAATGGAAATCCTTCTTCAAGATGTTTTCCATAGGATAAATAATCCCGGGACATGGATCGCTGTTCCAGTCCGGAACCACGGCGATTACTAGATACATTCTGGGCATAGTTAAAAGAGATGGACATGGCCCGTGTAAGGTTCAATCCTGATCGGACAGAAAAGTCTCGCTTATGATCCCAGTTTCCCGTGTTCGTTCCCACTTGGGTTGAATTCTCCAAACCATGGTCGCGCGTGTATCCAATCCTATATCTTAAGGGAACTTCCCCAATGACTCCCATTCCTGTTTTGTTCACATTTTCTGTATAGGATAAATTTATGGGGTTCACTTTTCTTGCCCAGCCGTGAACTTTTTTCATTACCTTACTGTCAGATGATTTTTTCTTTTGGGGCTCTTTCTCTTCATTTTGGCCAGCCTGGTCCAGTTCCACTCTGCCACCACCAATATCATCTTCTGATTCTTCTCCCCTAATACCAGATTTTCGCGACCTAGATCTTGTTGGCGTAGGCGTTCTACGCCTTTGAGGTGTTCGGCCTTTTGCGCCAGATGGTTTATAAACCAACTCTACAAGTTTAACTGGTGAAAGGCTGATTCCTGATGAAAAGCGAAGTTGGTTACCTATATTCGCCCCATCCACACTACTATCCCGAGCTTTATTCCAACGATAATTGGCCGAATAATTAAAAGTTGGTTTGAGCCAATCCATAAGAATCGGACTAAAAGAAGAATTAAAACTTTCAGTTATATCGGTCACCACACCAGCGTCACGGTTTTTGACAGCGTTTGCCATAAAACCACGATGGTCATTTAAATTACTTTTAATGGCGCGACTATATTTAGACTTCACTGATTCAGTCATTTTATAATCCAGTGAATAAGACTGATTCAAACCAAAATTATAACTGTCCGGCGATTTGTTTCCTCGGCGGGGTGTTTTTTGAGTCAATTTTTCATTAAAGTTGAGGGATGCATTAACATTTTCAGGAGTGAAATAAAAATGTGTTTTACCTAGTTTTTCTCCAATCCAAGGGACGGATGAAATCCATTTGAAAGGCATGACATAATTATTTCGACCAAATGGCAAAGAATAATTCAACTGGCCCACATAGGTTTCGTTCAATACTTCTTTTTGAATTTCATTGGACATAGTCCGACGGCTTGCTGAAAAGCGCGTATTCAAACGGTCAATCGTATATTTCATAATTTTATTATCAGATTTGGACGACTTAGAAGCAGCAATAGTGAAGGACATTGAATTTGACTTTGCCAAGATTGAATCAGGTTCGCTACCTTCGGTAACCAATACATCCTGTCCGGGAAAATATTTTGGACGACTGACTGAATTGGCAAAAGTTGTGGATATTGGAATTTTCATCCCCCAAGTCGAAGGTAAAAACTTGTCTACGTTGAGACTGGAATTGATGTTAAAACTTTCACTGGATTTATTTGAACCCAACCGCCGTTGAAGTGTATGGAAATCTGCATCCTGCCGTTTATAGGCAAATGATGTATTCATAATATCTGCCAAGTTAAATCGACTTTGAACCCGCAGGGAAACACCCTTATCCTTATTCACACCACTTAAGCGTAATTCATCCAGCCACACTTCGCCACTGATGGGTGTTTCTATCAGGTTATGCACCCCTACCACAAAATATTGGATGCGATTTAGAGCGGGCTGACCTTTGATACGAATGACCTTTCCAGTTTCCACCCCAAGTTCATCTGTAAAACGATATTCTTTATAATCGGTGGAATCCATAAAAATATCCGTTTCTCTATATTTTTTTACTGACGATGAATCCTGTAGTTTAAGGCGCGTGAGCCATTCCAAATCTAATTGAACTGCATTTCTATTTTTCCCTTCGTCCCAACCATCATAAACGGGTTGAACCAATTCATAATAATTTTCACCAAACCCAAAACGCATAAACATATCCACGTCAGATTTTTCATTACTGATCCATTGGCCGGAACCATAAACATACATTTTCATTTCATCATAAGAGAGGTAACTCTGGGCTTTTTCACCAGAAAGTGACAGAAGTGTTTTCATAGCAGCGCCACTAGCACGACCGGGTAATTTATTAAATTTTAAAACCAAGGACTGCTCTTTTGATCGAATTTGATTAATCCGGTCATATTCTCCCAAAACTCCCTGGGGTGGTCGATAATCCGCATTATCATCCGTATTGATAACCGAAACGGCAAAAACTGAATCGGCATTTTCTTTACTATATTTTTCGGTACTATCAGGAGCAACGCCCAACTCCTGCCATTCGTTACCCACCAATTCTACTTTTGCCACTTCAACCAAGGACATTTTTTCAACGCCACTCAAAGTCAGACGTAAATGGTGAATATTATTCCATTCCCTTTGTTGAGTTGGATTACTTTGATCAAATTCTGCCAAGGGAACTCGAAATAACCGCCAGCCTGTAGGTTCACCATTCCGCTCTGTTTCTCCAGCGAAATAAGTTGTATCCAATAAAGAAAATGATTTGGTAAAATAATTATTTGTTCGGTCTAAAAACCCGGTACGATCCAAATCTTCTGTATCGGGATATCGTCCCGCATCCAAGGCATTTTCTTCTGTTCCATTAATCTTTGAATAATCATTACTCCCTTCGGAATATTCCCACTTATCGCCATTGGGATCTTCTGGGTCAACATCACTGAATGTGTTTATCAAAACCTTTTCACTAGAAGCAACATAATCGGCATAAGAAGGACCTTCCGGATCTAGGCATGATCCCCATCCATTTTCAAAGGCATCTATACATCCATCTAAACCAATATCTTCTTTATCTTCTAAGATGCCATCACCGATCAAACCACCCACGGGAATATCTTCAGTATTGAGTAATCCATTGCCATCCATATCTTCACTAATCTGACCCAGATCAACCGTAATAGCGCCTTCTTCACCTCTTAACCAAATTTCAAAAAACTTCGTTTGTGTCTGGTCATAATCTCCGGAATAAAAGGGTGTAATAATTCCACCCCAAATTGAATCTTTTAGCACATCGGCTTGGTGTTCCCGCGGATCAAATCTAAGTACCATAATATCGGTCGTTTCATTTTGGGCTTGGATAGATGTGGACAAGTTGGGCCATATATCTTTAGTACGAACCTGAACAAAGGGGTTGAACCAATTCATTCTTCCCCTATTCCGTTGTGCGAAAGGTTTCCCCGTCCTTAAATCTAAAGGCGCCGATGATTCCTTCCAAAATCGCCTTAAAATAGGAATAGAAGTGGTTCGTTTTGATCCCTCAAAATCATCAATAAAAGCCACACCATTGGGGTCTCCTGTAGCGCCATTATTTATGGGATTTGGATTAGGCAGTATCTGGGCGAATTCTCCTTCAAATGAAAAAGCCGATTGTTTTTCTGTTTCAATCATAGGCAAACGATCCAAAGTACGCGTCAACCCTGGGAGTTCCTGCTGGTAGCGTCCATTCAAACCCCAAATAAAATTGCGCATAGGTTCATAACCTACTTCTACTTTTTCATTCATAACCGATTGATTGTAATAAAGCGCCGTACCACCAATAAATGAATTTTTCCCAAAATCCATTTGGGAGCGGACACCTAAAATTGTCTTTTTATCGAAAGTGACCAACTGGTGCCTGTCGTAATTAACCTTTATTTCTGCATTGGGATCCACATCATCAGAAAGAACAATCATACCACTGAAGTAATCCACTTGATAATCCACACCTTTTTTAAGGGGCACCCCACCTTTGTATACCTGTTCACTACCCTCCACAATCATGAACCCGAGGTTGATCGTGGCACTCTGGTTGGCATAATCTACTTCTATAGTAAATCGACTGTCCCGTGCCCAATCATTACGCAATGTTGTAAAATACATTTTACCTTCCCCAAGGGATCCTTTCAAGGCAGCAGACTTATTACCATCGGGAAATGTGTCGGCTGCAAAAGGATGGAAAACTGGAAGAAATAATTCACCTTCTGCTAAACTGATAATATTGGGATTAGCTAAATCTACTTTTTGGTCTGAAGTACGAACGCCGCTTTCGTTAAGACTGTCTAACCCAAATTGGGTTATATAAGGATTCCCTTGTGGATCCAAATGACTGGGAACAGGCAGTCGGTCATTTATAATCCTCAGTTCAAATCCCTCCCTGTTAATATTGTTGGTTCCCAAATAATAAACATTCTTGAACATGAGAGGCCAAACGGGATGACTGGGGTTCAAATCCCTCGGTTTAAGCATTTTCATCATTAATTGTTCTGAATCAATAGAAATCCCTTTACCGATTGTTTTAATTGTATCACCCGTGGCACGGTCAGCAATGATAAATGTACAGCCCAATACTTCATCGCTGGCTTTTTGCCTTAATCGGATAAAACCAAGATCTTCACTTAAAATATAATCTTGCCCTTGTTCCAAACGTTTAAAATTCCCTGTTTGGTCATGACTTTCATTTGGATTTTCAAGGTCTGCAAAAGCTGTCCCGGGATTGGTTTCTGAATTGGTGGTTTGATCTAGCTGATATAATTCAAAATTTCGAACCACAACATTACCAATTTGGTGAAGTCCCTCTTTTAATGGATAAAAAGGTGGCACCATAACTGAAGCAGCGCCAACCTGGGTTCTCGTCCCATTGCGAAACCATTCATGGATAAAGAAATACTTATTTTTAACATAATAATAATCCTGAATCTTAACTGTTTGTGCTTCGCTCTTGCCTTTATATTCTAGGGATTTTTTCTCAGTATTCACCACTGACGCGATGGCAGTAATATTCATAGGACCCAATTTCGAAACTGTTTTTATACCAAAAAGTCCCTGGTGATTGGCCGATCCCATTAAGGATTGAGAACCGGGCAAATTTAATGACACATTTCCCGCATCAACAGTTTGGACAATATCATCTTCTTCCCCTTTATAGGAAATACGAATATTGTTCTCCCAGTCAAAATCCCGTTCTGAATCATGATCTACATTAACGGAAACTCGGTCACCGATCTTCCCTTCGACGCTGATTCGCTGCGTTTGGTCAAACTCTAAATGAGTATTCTGTGTTTCACTCAGTTTAGAACGAATCAATTCCTGATCTTGAAAAACAAGATTTCCCTTAATGGTTACATTCCCGCGGGCCGTTAGAGATACGCGGCCGATATTGCCCATATCCACACCGATAACTTCAATCCCTTTGCCGCGACGATCCTGAAGAATTTGGGATTGGCTACCCCTTGCCTTACTCGTATCCCGGATCGCTTTTTCAAATGCAACTTCACGATTCAATTTAATTTGTTTTTCAAAATACCAATCCATGGGCGCAACAAAAGGCATGGTATAAGAATTGCCATGCAATTTTCCATCGAAAGAAATGGTGGACCAATCTTTAGAAATTTCAATCGATTTGACGATAAAAAAGGGCAGTTTGATCAATCCACGGGAAGAATAATTGAGTGAATCATAAGGCATGATTAAAGATGGTTGGTCCGTCTTATATGGGTTATAGAGGTAGGGCGTGGATGGGTGCCAGCGATTGGGGAGATTTTGGACGTACGAATCCCCTTGGCCGTAGGATGGGAAAATTACGGTCATCCATAAGAGTAAGCTGACGATTTGGATCCTTTTCAACAAGGAGTCCACCTCCATTTTTTTTAGTTAACAAGGCCCCTTCGGGCACAATGATACCGCTTGTGCGGTGAGATTAATCCGTTAACGTTGAGGCTATAGTGTCAGCTCCTTATGTTTGACGCGTGAATGATTGAATCCTTTTTTCGAGGATTTCAGAGAAGTTACGTAAAGCTTTCCCACGATGGGAAATACTATTCTTTTCAGTCTTTTCAAGTTCAGCAAAGGTCTTTTTCAAGGGTGGATAGTAAAAAATAGGGTCATATCCAAATCCTCCATCGCCCTGTTTATGGTCCAGAATAAGCCCTTCAGCTACTCCTTCTGTCCATTCTTTTTCTTCTTTCGTCACAAAGGCAATTACAGTTCGGAATCGGGCCGTTCGCTCCACCATGGGTAAGCCATCCAATTCCGACAACATCTTCCGGCAATTGTCCTCAAAAGTGGCATCTTCACCCGCATATCGGGATGAATGAACACCCGGGGCACCGTTTAGTGCATCCACCTCAAGGCCGGTATCGTCGGCTAAAGCAGGCAATCCCGTTAAACGATGGACCGTCTCAGCCTTGATAAAAGCATTTTCTTTTAGTGATTCTCCCGGTTCAGGAATATCCCCAATTTCTGGGAAGGAATCCAACGTAAGTAATGTAACAGGAAGGTGGGCCAAGATTTGGGCCATTTCTTCCATTTTACCTCTGTTATGTGTGGCGAGAACAATCTGCAAAAATAACCCTTGAAAAAACGTCCGGAAAATTACCGGTTTTTCAGAAGAGACCCAACGGGAATTCTAAGTTAATAATTTATTGGCACTCCCCATCTGTCAATGAAGTAACACCGGCATTTAGGGCCACGCAGGCATTGCCATAGGTCTTATCATCGCAACCACAAACAGGATCATAATTTAGGGGACATGGGTCGCCACTAATTTTACTTTCATCAATACAACTATCATTCTTCTTTTTGTCTTCGCAAGACAAAAGGGAAATCAAAATGACAATGAGTGAGAATCGACGCATGAAATTTTATTTACACTCTCCAGTGGTCCATGTTTCCAGCCCTGCATTTTCGGCTACACATGGGTTTGAATAGGTTTTATCATCACAGCCACAAACAGGATCCCAAATCCGGGTGCAGGGATCATTCTTGATCTTACTTTCATCAATGCAGGCTTCCTCTCGTGTTTCTTCACAGCCGATTAAAAACAATGCGATTAATGAAAATTTAAAAATTCGACCCATTAATTATTTGGCGTTGTCAAATCGTGCCAATGGCCATGTTCTGGGGACCATTCTTTTCCTTCTGGCACCGGGCCATCGGGCCTTGGAATATTTGCCGGTGATTGTAAATTTGGATTTGTTGGGGCTGGCGATGGGGTTGCGCCAAGGTCATGCCAATGACCATGTTCGGTGGACCATACCTTTCCTTCGGGAACTGGACCCTCAGGCTGGGACACATTCAAGTTTCTCTGAACGCCGGCGGGCATGGGTGGTACGGGCGGAAGGTTTGTCGCAATATCATGGTAATGGCCGTGTTCTTCGGACCATACTTTCCCCGGTGGCGCGGAGCCCATGGCACCACCTTTACCGGCTGAATAAATATCTCTGAAGAACCATAACGCTAAAAGTACAATGGCGCCAATTATGGCCATTTTTTTCCACGCATTTTCTGAACTTCCACTACCGTGACAATCTTTGAATTTTTTATCGCTACCGCAGTGGCAGAGATCGTTTCTTCCTGTTTTCATTTTTGATTTCCTTTATGGAGATTAGCCAACTGCACATACTTTGCAGCCCATTTTACATTTTGGTCATAAGTTTTTGGATTCAAGGTTTTTACTATTTTCCCCGGGACACCCACCACCAGAGAATATTTCGGAATAATCATATTTTCTTTCACCACGGCGCCGGCGCCAATAACAGCACCTTTACCCACAACAGCGCCATTCATAATGATGGCGCCCATTCCAATCAAAGCGCCCGCCTCAATAGTGCATCCGTGAATGATGGCATTGTGTCCCACAGTCACGTCATCGCCCACAATTACACCCTGATCATTCTCCAAATGAATCACACTGTTATCCTGGATATTGGAGCGCTCACCAATGACAATCTGGTTAATGTCCCCACGGCAAACGGTATTGTACCAGATGGAACTGTTTGCTTTCAGAATGACATTACCAATAATTCGTGCCCCCTCCGCCACAAAAGCAGATTCATGAATTTCAGGGTCCTTTAGGGTAACATTGTCTCGTAAATCTGTTTTATCCATAATCAAATACTAATCCTCTTATATCGATATCGCAAAAAGAAAGTCTGACAAAGTCCTGAAATTACAAATACATTTATTGTCCAATAGATTCCGGGAACTGTAGAATACTGGGACCCCAACCATAAGCCTGTAAGGGCCAAACTCACATAAACTATGACCGCTTCACTGATACCTCGCGTACGGTGATTGTGAACCAATAAGCCACCATACCATGATTGATACACTTGATATCCTGGCATAAGGATAGCAAACATAATAGTAACTGATGAAAGATGGGTTAATTCTGCCGATAAGCCAGAAATATCCCTGAACCAAATTTTTCCCAAAGGAGTGAATGCAACTACCGCCATAACACTCATTGTAGCTAAGGCCAGGATTCGGGCGAAGCGCCGCAATTGATCCATACCACCCGGCTTACCCGCCAATGAAACAACTACTTCATTAAAAGCGAATCCCACGCCGCGCGTTAAAAATATCAATCCGTAAACTACCGGCCAGGCCGCGAGGGATAAAAGAGGATTCGGCATACGGCTCATGCCCGCTGCACCAGCAGGGTGAATGAGAAGTGCAAGTAAAGGTGTCATTGCTAAAGGTAAATAAAAACTGATGAATGATTTGCGAGTGATAGGGTTCCCATCACTGGATTTTGGAATGGTGTTACGCAATATATTTTGGACTGCATTGTGGGCATAAAGTGCTTCCATTGTGACAGAAATAGCCACCGCCGCTGACCCTACAATAACGCCAGAAAGTTCTGTGAATTGTTTCCCAATAGTTAAAATGGTCAACAATGATGTAAGGCGGATGGCGGTACCCATTGCCACTGCACGAGAATTACCATACTTGATCATAACGCCCTGATTGAGTCGGCGCCAAGCAATCATTACAGTCCACGGTGTCATAATCTGCAAACCAATTCGACCAGGTTCGTGAAGTTCTGCTGGAACCTGGAGTAATTCACTGGCAACCCAATTAAAAATTGGGGTGAACGCCACCAACACATGAATCAGGGAAAGTACGCCAGACATGATCCACATATATTTGAATAGTTTATTATAGGCATTTTTATCAGATGCCAATGCTGTGCTGGCGGCCAATAACATTATGATCGGCCCTTCGATAGCCAATGAAATAGGATAAACCAGAGATCCCCATGCCGCTAGATTAATCTCGGGGAGAGCCATCCTTGCTACAAAAGCAGAAAGGGTTGGTGTTTCCGTTCCCATGAGAAACCAACTCCCCGCCAGTGGTAGCCAGAGGCGATAGACCTGTTTTAAGGTGATATTTTCTTTTGGATTCAAAATGAAATTAATGAATTCGGATTCAGGAGAGAATTTGAGCCAACGCTTCACCAAATACAGTAACAGTTCGATCAATATTATTAAGTTTATCCAGTCCGAATAAGCCAAGACGAAATGTGGAAAATCCTTCCGGTTCATTACACATCAGTGGCACACCGGCGGCAATCTGAATGCCCCGTTCAAGAAACTGACTTCCATTCTGAATACCCGGATTATTGGTATAACTCACCACCACTCCCCGGGGACGATTGCAATCGCATGAGCATTATAAACTTTTTTGAGTGTGGATGAAATATCCCCTATTGCCTTCTGGAATGATTGGGACATATGATTCACAGCCCTATCTGTATAAACGACGGACTATTCCAATAAACCGTTAGGGTCAGTTTTGGGAAAATGGAAGACATTGACTTATTCCTCATTGAAATGAATATTTTTTAAGTATAAACGGTAATTGTGAAAATCACCGGCAGAAATTAATGCTGATAATGAATCAGGATTTAGAATAATTGTAGACCTATGGGCGAGGTATGCCAATTTTCCAAATGCCCTTTTCTGAGAATGCTTCTATCGTTTGCCGCTTAGCTTTATTAATCAAATTGGAATGAGAAATATTATTCCGCTTTGCAAAAGTATTTAGGGTAACTATTTCCAATTCTTCCAAATAGGCCAATCGCTTATGATAACTATTGGTAATTGCTTTACCAATGATTTCTTCCATGATTGCACTTTTTCTATTTTCATCATACTCGCGAAAAGCATCGTAATAGTCTGAACGATCTATGAATTTAATATTGATCGGCACATACCCTTCCCGAATAAGTAAATAATTATTCAATACTCTTCCAATTCTGCCATTACCATCTACAAATGGATGGATATATTCAAATTCCAGATGAAAGGCAGCAATCCGTTTAATAATATTTTTTGTTGGCGAAGAATCATATGTAATAAACATATCTTCAAGTTTTTCCACAATATGCTTTGGATCGCAGGCAATATGGTTAGCCACTCTAACCCATTCATTCTCCTGCCTGAATCGACCCGCAATTTCGTCCTGAATATTAGATATGAGCATTTTATGCAAGAACAGGATCATGTTCAGTGTTAATTCTTTTTGTTTCGCTTCCTGGTTGATATAGGCCACAACCAGCGCCAGGTTTTTGGCTTCAAACAATTCCCGCTCACTAATAAATCGATCCAAGTCTATTCGGAGAAGTATCTTTTCAGTTTCATCTAAACTCAGTGTACTGTTTTCAATCGCATTAGAGTTATAGACCTGTTCCGACACCTCGGATTCACCAATCAGTGTAAGTAAAGATTCTTTTTTTCGTGCCGATTGATGGAAGCGTTCTCTTAATAAATCAATCTTATTATAGATATTTAGTACGTTTGCCATAGTTTAATTTACTATATTTTCACGATTATAACTACAATATCGTGAAAGGTATTTATTTATTTCATTATTTTAACGTTTATTAAATCTATTATCGTGAAAATTGTCCATATTATAGCATGTTTTCACGATTATAAAATGCATTTATTGGGAATTATAAAAAACATAGGTCCACAGGGACAAAAATCCATGTGAACCTAATTGTGTATATGTCTTATCCTATGCAAAGGACAACATATAAAGAGGACTAAAACCGAGAGCCAGGAAAAGGCTCAGAAAGATTAAATCCAACTTGAGTGATTGTGTTGTGTATTTCATTTTTAACTCCATTTGTTATTGGTTAATTACAACTATAGACACAAAAAGATTCAAATGGTTGTCAGGACTAAGCCATATTTAACAAAATGCTATCTTTAGGCTGTAGACA
>JABGTK010000129.1 GCA_018647265.1 Candidatus Neomarinimicrobiota bacterium
TATAAGAACTATGTGAATGAGGGGGGAGTGATGACCATACCACAAGTAGAGCGGAAATCAGTTGAAGATTTTTTACGCAAAAATCTTAATGGATTAATATCAGATGATAAAATTCACTTTTGGGTATAATGGAACTACCCCTTAATCACCTCCTTAAAAAAGAGGGGAGAAGTGGACATAAATAATCATTTTATGGAATCCCCTCCTCTATGAGGAGGGGATTATGGGGTGGTGGTCAATGTGATAATCTAATACATTCATTTTCAATTATAGTTAAAACGCCATCAAGATTTTCATCAATTTCATTATTATAAAATCGAATTATATGATATCCTAAATCAGTCAATTCATCCTCCCGATTTATGTCTTTCTTTTTTGTTGCAGGACTTAGATGCCCCGCGCCATCCAATTCGACAATCAGTTTTAGTTTTGGACAGAAAAAATCCACTACATTTGCATTTATTCCCTGTTGTCGACGGAACTTGAAACCACCTAATTGACGGCCCTTTAGATGCTGCCATAATTTATGTTCCCAGGGAGTTGGGTGATTTCTTAATAGTTTACGAATCCACTTTTGCTTTTTGGGGTTTATGAAATGATCTTTCATGACAGAGATTAATATTCAAAAGAATGTACAGAAGATGGTTTTATTAAAACCACCCCTTAGTCCCCTCCTTAGAAAGGATGGGAGATAATGGAGCAAATCATCGTTTTGTGGAATCCCCTCCTCGTAGAGGAGGGGACTAAGGGGTGGTGGTTATTCCGGGATTATAACTGCCGGAAGATCCTCTTTTTTATAGAGTCGATTGAATTCACTTATTTCATTATTCATGATCTGATTCAGTTTTTTCTTATAGGATTCCCATTCCTCACTAAGGTCTGCATAACGTTGCCTTTGGCCTTGGGTGAGTGGCGGATCAGACCCATCAATGGTGCTGAGCAAATTCAGCATATGGGCATTTAGTCGATTCAAGAAATTGACAACATCTTGGAATGTTTCCATTTTGGTTTGAACAACGTTACCTTCCCAATTATCAATTGCTTCAATGGCAGATTCTCCTGATTGAATGAGATCTTGAACTGCATCTTTTTCTTTTAATCTTTCATTCATTTTTTGAATTTGGCTGCGGATACTACGCGCCTTTACGATAGAACTATGGAGATCGTTGATTTGTGAGTAAAGGTCTGCCATCAGTGATTGATGCTCATTTTGGTCACGATTACGAATGTCAATCCTTGGATCTTGTTGAATTTTAAATGATTGAGTTGTGGATTCTTCACCCATGGTTAATCGAACAGAATATTGACCCGGCCCCACACGATAACCACTATATCCACCGAAGAAAGAAACGTCAGGAACGAGTTTAATGTCATCAATCCTAAAATTCCACACAAAGCGATTCATGCCTTTTTTGGCTGGAATTTTCACTGGATTATAACTGCCTCCAAATGTTTTTGCGGATTTACTCTTTTGATTTGTAATTGTCCGAATAATATTTTCATTATCATCCAAAAACTCCATTTTGACTATGCTTTCTTTTTCAATCTCATGAGCAATATGATATTGGAGTACTACACCAGTTGGCGGGTTTTGTCCAACCAACTTAGATTCCTCGTTGCCGCCGGATGTTCGAAAAGTTGTTCGGGGAGTGAAGAGATGAAAATCTTTTTTCATATCGTTTGGTTTATATTGGTGAATCATGGTGAGATCATCCAAAATCCAGAATGACCGACCTTGGGTGGAAGCAATAAGATTATTATTTCGAATAGTTAAATCAGTAATGGGAACAATAGGTAGGTTTAATTGAAAAGTCTCCCAGGATTTTCCACCGTTAATGGAAATATATAATCCTGTTTCAGTCCCTGCGTAAAGGAGGTTTTCTTTGGTGGGGTCTTCACGCACGACGCGAACAAATGCATCCTTTTCTATGCCTTTTATTTTTAAGGTCCAGCTTTTGCCGTAATTGGTGGTTTTGTAAATGTATGGCGTAATATCGCCAAATTTATAACGGGTAAATGCCACGTATGCCGTTCCCGGATTGTGAGGCGAAATATCAATCGCATTGACGATTCCCTCATCCATGCCTTTGGGTGTTACATTTTTCCAATTATCACCCCCATCTTTTGTAATATGAACCAATCCGTCATCGGAGCCTGCCCAGAGGAGGCCGGGCTCATGGGGCGATTCAGCCAAGTACATGATAGTATTATACACCTCACCACCCGCCGCTTCATTGGTGAAGGGGATACTGCCCATATCTTGTTTTTCAATTTCATTACGGGTCAAATCAGGACTGATTATATCCCAGGAATCACCACCATCCTGTGTTCTGAAAACAACATTTCCAGCATGGTAGATTATTTCAGAATCATGAGGTGAAGCGATTATGGGCGCATTCCAGTTAAAGCGAAATTTTTGATCTTTGGCCACCGAACCTAATCCAAGATATTCATAGGCCATAATGCTGCGGCTTTTTTTGGTCATGACATTCAGTTTTTGGATAAGTCCCTGATAGCAACCTCCATAAACATCCACAGGATTATCCGGGTCAAAAGCCAGGTAAGCACTTTCACAACCGGCGGCGCGGTACCAATCGGACCAGTCAATGCCCCGGCCGCTGGTGGCACTAGGAATGGCCACACTAGAATTATCTTGCTGGCCACCATAAACGTAATATGGAAAACGATTATCAGTAATCACGCGATAAAATTGTGCAGTAGGTTGATTCTTTTGGGTTGACCATGATTTGCCACCATTGAATGAAATATTGGCGCCGCCATCATTGGCATTAATCATATTTTTATTATTATTGGGATTAATCCAAAGTCCATGATTATCACCGTGAGGAACACTAACCTTGTTGAAGGACTTACCGCCATCGGTGGATTTCATGAAAGGTGCATTAAGTACATAGACAACATTTTCGTCTTGGGGATCAGCAAACACGTGGATGTAGTACCAACTGCGAGCAATGAGAAGGCGATCACTATTTACACGCTTGAAGTTTTTGCCACCATCATTAGAACGGAACAATCCTCCTTTTTCAGCTTCCGCAATAACATAGACCACTTTTGGATTTGCTCCAGAAACACTCACATCGGTTTTCCCCATTTTTTCTGGAAGTCCTTTGGTGAGTTTATTCCAAGTGTCACCACCATCAATTGATTTGTAAATGCCGCTTCCTTCACCGCCACTTCGCATTTGCCATGGTTTGCGCTGGTGATCCCAAAAGGATGCATATAAAATTCTCGGATTATTTTGATCCATACTCAAACCACTGGCCCCGGAATTTTCATTCTCATAAAGAACTTTTTCCCAATTTTCACCGCCATCTTTGGAACGAAAAATCCCTCTTTCCTTGCTATCTTTATATTGGTCACCTTGAACGGCGACATAAACTAGATCTGCATTTTTAGGGTGTATAATAACTTGAGAAATTGTTCGGGAATTTTCCAATCCAATATGACTCCATGTGTCACCGGCATCCATAGATTTGTAAACGCCATCACCATGGGAGGTCATAACCGGACGGATGCAAGCTTCGCCCATCCCGGCATAAATTACATTCGGATCAGATTCGGAGACAGCTAAGGCTCCCACCGAACCGGTCTTGAGAAAACCATCCGATACATTATCCCAGATGATACCTCCGTCGGTGGTTTTCCAAATACCGCCACCTACTGAACCGAAATAATAGGTCAGCGGTTGGGATGGAACACCCACCGCAGTTAATGATCGGCCACCGCGGAAGGGACCGATATTTCGCCATTTCATGGCATCGCTGAATGTGGAATCCAGTGATTCAGCCGATAATAAACCGACCAAATAAATAAGTAAAAAATGAATATATTTCCGCATGATTAAACCTCTTCTTTAATTCACCAGATTAGGTGTTTAAAATATTTTATTGTAGTGCTTTTAAAACATCCCTTCGACTAACCTGTCCAACAAGTTTTCCATTCTCAACTACTGGAAGCCTTCTATAGTGTTCTTTTTGAAAAAATTGAGCCAAGTTAACAATTCCCATTTCAGGATTTACAGTCA
>JABGTK010000130.1 GCA_018647265.1 Candidatus Neomarinimicrobiota bacterium
ATTGTAATCAAAATCTCCGGAGCCAAATTATTTTTATCTTTTTCGAATTTTGCCTGCCCGTCCGTAGTGGAACGAAGGCGGGTGCTTTTTGTGGCTAAATAATTTTTATAAAGTAGATCACCTGAATATATTACATCATTTACGCCATGGAGATTTGAGATCACATCACCCACCACAGTAACATTCAACTGATTCAGTAATCCTGCTAACTCACGATTCGGCTCCAATTGTCCACCCAAAACCATTACCTTTTCAGATGATTCTAGAATGGACTCAAATTCGCCCCAAACCGATTCTTCAATTTTTTGTTTTTTATTTTTTATGTGTTTCGTAGGAAAAATATTTTCTTCAGAAACACTTTTATTGTTTATTCTCTGCGCTCTCCGTATCTCCGTGGTAAATACAACATCCTTCAAAGATTCAGGATAAAATGGCTCCCGAATAGGAATATTCAAATGCACCGGTCCTTTTGCTCCATCCAAAGCTAAATTCAATGCTATTTCGGCAACATCCATATTTTCTTCATCATAGACAAAACTTCCTTTAATGTGATTTCCAAAAAGATTATTTTGTCGAATTGTTTGCCCATCCCACTGATCAATCCATTCCGTCGGACGGTCAGCCGTGAGTACAATCAAGGGTACTTGCTGATAAAATGATTCTGTGACAGCTGACGCAAAATTCAATGCTGCAGTTCCGGATGTGCAAACCAAAACGACCGGCTTCCCTGATTGTTGTGCCAATCCCAATCCCACAAATCCAGCAGATCGCTCATCCGTGACCGAAATAGTTTCAATATCAGGATGTTTGCCAAATCCAATCAGCAAGGGCGCACAACGAGATCCGGGACAAACTACCGATTTCTCCACGCCAAATTCGGCGCAAAGCCCAACTAAATTGTAAATATGCTGGGTATTTTTTAAAGCCAATGAGTTCAAAGAGATTCTCTTATTTTTTCAATTATATTCTCTGTGTTCTCCGTGTCTCCGTGTCTCTGTGGTAAAGAATTTCCATTCATCACACCTAGTAATGTCTGACATTTCAACGCCGTCTCGTCCCATTCTTTTTCAGGAATAGAATCATGTGTAATTCCTGCGCCTGCATAAAGGACTGCACGTGTTCGTAAAATTTGCATACAACGCAGATTCACATAAAGTTTTGAAATACCATCCATATTTACCGGACCTAAAAATCCGCTGTAAAATTCCCGATTCAAATGTTCATTGGCGGCGATAAATCGCAAAGCTGAAAATTTCGGCATGCCACAAACGGCTGATGTAGGATGAAGTAGATTAAGCATCACAGTCCCTAATTCTGGGAAATGAACTTCATTCAGATCAACAATATATTCCGTTTTCAAGTGAATCATATTCCCGGCACGAACGGACCGTGGGCCTGTTTCGTCAAATTCCCGTAATCGAATTGTTTTAAATTGCTCAATAATGTAGCGACTCACCATAGCCTGTTCTTCAATTTCTTTTTGATTCCATGCCGCTTCAGACACATCTTTATCCAAGGGGAAGGGTTGAGTCCCAGCAACAGAAACCGTTCGGAAATGGTCCGCTGATGATTCAATCAAAAGTTCAGGTGTGGCGCCCATCCAAGTTCCACGACTGGGGATGGAAACCAAGCTCACAAAGGCATCAGGATATGCTTTTTCCATTCGATTAAATTGATCAATAATATCAAAATTTTTGGGCAATGGTTCGTCATAAGTTCGAGCCGAAACCACCTTATCAAATTCACCTTCACCAATGGCAGTTATCCCCTTTTTTACCATGTTAATAAAGTGATTTTTTTGTCCGGAAATTTCTGTATCGGGCCGTGTATTCAAATGAAATGATATTTTTGTATTCTTCTCCGCGTCTCCGAGACTCTGTGGTTCACCAATATTACCATTCCAATTTCCATTTTCATCCGTAACCGCAAGAATATCTGCTTTCAGAAAAAGCGTCTCATTCCCTTCCGGATTCATAAATGGACTAACTATAAATCCCATTTCCGTTTTCTGGAGATCAATTCGACCTTTCGCGGGTGATTCTGTCAAATCAGCCAAAAAATGAATAGACTTTTCCCGTGGACACCGCCAAACAGCAATAGATCCATTTTCGGCCATCGCCCCAGACCAAAGCGATTTTAGATCCATTTTATTACTCCGTGTCTCTTTGTCTCCGTGGTCCATTATTTATCAATCACTGCCAAAGTCAATCGACTCACCGCCACCATTTTTTCATCTTCATTTTTAATTTCAATATTCCAAACTTGGATTTTCCTTCCCAGTTTGATTGGCATCGCTTTCCCATAAACCCATCCATCTCGGGCGCTTCGTAAATGATTACAATTGATTTCAATCCCCACAACGGTTTGCGTATCTCGATTCACTTGTATTCCCCCGGCGATGCTTCCTAATGTTTCGGCCAAAGCAGCCGAAGCTCCACCATGAAGCAACCCAAAAGGTTGGACCGTTCGTTCATCTACAGGCATTTTACCACAGATATAATCCGATCCAATATCCGTAATTTCTATCCCCAGATGATCTACCATCGTATTCTTTCCAAATTCATTTATTTTTTCAAGTGCTATTTTTTTTTCCATAATCTTTTATTAAGTGTTTGAGTGTTCCTGCATTAAAGAATTCAAATTCTAAAATGCTTGAAAGTTTGAATTCATTTTATTTTTTTGTGTATTTTGCGCCTTTTGTGGCAATCTTTATTTTTGACCTATATAAAGTGTACAAACTCCAAAAGTCAGTGGAATGGCTTTACAATTTTTCAATCCCATGGATTCCATTAGTTTCAGGAATTCTTTACGAGTGGGAAAGTTCATAATGGAATCGGCCAAATATTCATAAGCAGCAGGGTTTTTTGTAAACCATTTCGCCAATTTGGGAAGAACGCCATTCAAGTAAAAACTATACGTATTTCTCCATAGACCAGGCTCGGGCGTTGTAAGCTCCAAAACCATTACTTGTCCATCAGGAACAATAATTCTTTTCATTTCAGATAACGCTTTTTCTTTATCCGGAATATTTCGAATACCGAATGCTATAGCGGTCACATCAAAAGAATTATCATCAAATTCGATATTTGTAGCATCGCCCCACTTTAATTCAACACGATTATTTAAATTTTGGGCATCTACTTTTACCAATCCATTATTGACCATTTCTTGGACGAAGTCTACCCCCGTGACATTAACATTCGGATATGTATTGGCACAATCCAAGGCAAGATCACCCGTTCCCGTGGCTACATCTAAAAAGCGATTTGTAGAAAAGAATTTCATTTCCTGAACGGTACGTTTTCGCCAAGCCACATCCCGACGTCCAGATAAGAACCGGTTTAAAAAATCATATTTATCAGTTACAGATGCAAAAATATCTTTAACAATTCCAATTCGCTGATCATCGCTCATTTCACCAACGGATGGATATTCTTTTTGTTTTAATTCATTCATTTTTTTGTGTCACAAAGATGAAAATAACATTAAATGTTTTCTCAGTGTCTTCGCGCCTTCGTGGTTTTGCTAAAACCTTTTGTAAATAATGTTGTTATTCCCATCACCCACTCATCTCTATTAAACTGGTCAGCGTTCCCATAGGATTTTGCTTCGTGATAATTTTTTAAAAATTGATTCAAAATTGAATCCATAAAAAAGATTGCGTGTCTTTTATTTAAATTAGAGTTCAATTCATTTCGATCCATTGCATCTTGAATAATTTCGCCTAAATAATCATTGGATAATTTTTGGAGTTCCGAAACTATTTTCTGACGATTCGGAGAATCTGCCGAATAAATAAGTCGAAAGTAAATTTTGGCCAACCGTGGATGTTCCGCAATGAATTCCACCCCCGAATCCACTATTTTTGAAAGACGTTTTTCAAAAGGAAGATTAACCGTTTCATCCCGCACTTTTCGGAGATAGGATTTCACTTCTCCCAAAGCCAATTTATAAATATGATCATAAAGGACACGCTTTGTCTTAAAATAATTAAAGAGTGATCCCTTGGAAATCCCCGCTTGATTAACAACCGTATTCATGGATGCAGTTTCATAATCCCGTTCTGCAAATTCAGAAATGGACGCATTCACAATCCGCGATTGCTTCTCAGTAGGTAATTGTTCAAATTTGTTCATGGATGAAATCATAATTATTTTTATAATGACCGGGTGGTCAATTTAAGTGTATAATGTCGCAACATGCTACAAATCACTAAATTAATTATTATTTAAATGGGATAGAAAATGGTCGAGAAATAAAACAAAAAATCCTGTCTAGATTTCTCCGGACAGGATTTTAAATCGAGTAGAATTAATATATTCTTTTACAACGAATCAACCGCGGTTGAATCCGATTTAAGCAGTGGCGGTACTTCTCCCCAATAGGTTGGGGAAGTGTTCAATTGCCATGTAATATTGTCATTAGTCTGGTACACTTCTATCTCTTCCCCAATTCGAATATTACTGGAAGCCCATTCTGAATTTGATTTTCCAATGGTAAGCAGGCCTAATGATTCGCCGTTATGATCTTTTAGATTCAGATGTATCCCAGTTGAATCTCCTACATTGAACTTATCCCATTTGGACTGATTATTTGAAACCAATGAAGTCCTTTTTACCGTTAATAATTTATCAAAAAAGCTATTTACTGTATTGTCTTTCACCACCAATGTATCGTTCCCATCAATGGACCAACTTTCACCATTAAAGGAAAGTGAAATGGCTTCTTCTCCGTTAGAAATTTTAAAATTAAAAATATCATCCTGATTAAGATTAAAAACCTTGTCACTATTTGATGAAAGATTACTTTGTTGAAATTGGTTAATCCCAAAAAGAACCACCAACACTCCCAATGCTATCAAAAGCCATTTCATGTTCTTACCCATAAAGTTCCTCTAAGATGTTACTTCTACGCTTTTGTTGGCGCATTCGAACTAATCCAAAGCCAACAATTAGGAAGGAGGGTAAAACAACATTGACCCATTTCCATGTTTTCTTCGCATCATCAGAAACTTCTTTTAAAGGACGTGATGTTATCTCCCTAGAACGCAATGCAATTAAATCGCGGTCACCAATAAGATAGTCCACAGAATTCATGATAAATATTTGATTCTCAGGAGAACGGCCACCCCCTTGGTCAGCCATAAAATCTGAATCGCCAACGAGGATGACTTGGCTCATAATCCCATTTTTTCCTATTTTTTCAGAACGAGCACTCAATACCTTATCTGATTGATTAAACATTCGAATGAATGGGTTTTGCTTTGGATCAGGATTCAAATTGAAATTACCTCTCATCTCGCCCGATTGGTTTGAAGTAAATAGCAATGGAACAAAATTTATATTTCCCATGGAGGAAGAATCCTGTTTTATTTCACTGGCAAAAATAAGTTGAATTTGCTCAAGACCCGCTACTATAGCTTCATTCTTATTGAAAGATCGAATAACAGGTAATAGGGGGTACTCCATTGGCACATTCATACGAATAGGCCCCATTTGCTGTTGAACGTTCACGCGCCCACATATTTTGTCAATAACTAAATTAGGTTCAATAGAAAAACCGTAATCACCAATTAGATCAAAAATATTAGACTGAATTGGAAATGCCTGCTGAACTTGGAGATTTGTTTTTATCCTTCCTTGAGCAAGGAGAAGGTTACCACCTCTTTCAAGATAATCTGATAAATTGGTATGTGCCTCAATTGATAATGAATCAGAAACGCCACCCATAAGTATTGCTGTGATTTCACTAGGAATAGCTTCACTTAAATTCACTGGTTGCACCGTATACCGCTGCCCAAGAAGATTTTGGATATTTTGAAACTGGCTAGTCTGTCCTTCAATTTGAGCGATTCCTACAGTAGGCTTATTGGTTTCAACCAATTTCTTTATCTTGGATGTGATTTCGTATTCTAATCCAGTAGTCGTTTGAATAACAGGGAGCACTTCTTTCTTATCTTCATAAAGGATTACCATCCCCATAAGGACGCGTTTCACTTCCATCTTATCATTCTCAACCACCTGCATTTGGACTGGCATAATGCCCGCCTTCTGTGCTTCCTGCTCAATTTCTTTATCATCTTCCGGACGGAAGAATTCAAAACGGATATTCCCATCAGAGATAGCTTCATACTCTTCCAGAATATCCTGAAGGTAGCGACGGTTGTTTGCATATTCCCCGGGTAAATCATCAGAGAAATACACTTTCATTCTGAGTAAATCATCCACCTGTTTCACGACGGATTCACTCGAAACGGACAGGGAGTACATATTATTATCGGTCAAATCCCAACGGAAAAACCAATTGCGTGAAATTCCATTCAATAGGACCAGGATAACAAAAAGTAGAATCCCTGGAAGTAAAACCGATTTTTTTAATTCAATATTTTTTAAAAATTGTTTCATTATTTCCACCGCCGTACTTCTACCGTTTGAATTGTGAGAAAAATGAAAAAGCCGATCATTGAGAAAAAGTAAATCAAATTCCTTGAATCAATTACACCGCGGGAAATATTTGATAAATGGTAATCCACAGCCAGAAATTGAAATAATCCAGCCAAAGAGTGAGGTACAAAAATCAATGTTTTATCCAACATGTAAAATACAAGAACAACAAAGACTCCAATGATAAAGGCCACAACTTGGTTCTCGGTCACACTGCTGGCATAGGTACCTATCGCCGTGAAGGTAGCGCCCATTAAAGCTAACCCAAGGTAACCGCTGAAAATGGCGCCATAATCCACATTAGTACCAACCGATGCTAACGTGAAAAAGTGAATTGAAGTCGCTACTAATCCAAGAAGGATTAAACAGAATCCTGCCAGAAATTTTCCTAAAACGAATTCAAAGGTCTTAAGAGGTAGAGTCGAAATTGTTTCCATTGTGCCTATATTATTTTCCCGGGCGATCAATCCCATGGCAACTGCCGGAATGAAAAACAGGTAAACCAAAGGTACAATGTCAAATAGCATTCGCAAATCAGATTGACCGAAAAGGAAAAATGTATTGGTGAAAAAATACCCATTCACAACAGCAAAAATAACTAGGAAAATGTAAGCCATTGGACTGTTGAAGTAGCTCTGCATTTCTCTGCGAAAGACGGTGTTAATGTTATGCATTGTTCCCACCTTCTGTCGTAAGGTTGCGAAAGATATCTTCAAGGTTGGTTGTATGAGGAGTCATCTTCAGTATTGACCAGTCATTTTCAACTGCATATTTAAATATATCTTCACGAGAATCCTTGTCTTTTCCATATTCTAATTGAATTTGCTGAATGCCATTTGTTTCACCCATAGAAATAAATTTCACCGATGGCAGTTTGGCTTGAATATGTTCTACCGATTCGAGCGCTGCACCTTTGATTTCCATATTCAAAAGAACATTCCCCATAAAGTTACTCATGAGTTCATCGCTAGTCCCATTGGCCACAATTTCACCTTTGTTAATAATTATGATTCGATCTACGGTTGCTTGAATTTCTTGAAGAATATGGCTGGACATAAATACCAGTTTTTCTTTTCCCAAAGATTTAATAAGGCCACGAATTTCAACAATTTGGTTAGGGTCTAATCCAGTAACCGGTTCATCCAATATCAAAATCTTTGGATCATGAATCATGGCTGCGGCCAAGCCAATCCGTTGTTTATATCCTTTGGAACAATCAGAAATATTTTTGTGAACAACACCCCTTAAGCCGCACTGTTCCACAACTCTTGCTAAGGCTTCTTTGAATGGTCGCCCTATAATTTTGCGAATTGATGCCAGAAATTCGAGATAATCATATACGCGCATTTCTGAGTAAAGTGGATTTAATTCGGGTAAGTACCCGATTTCTTTCTGGATTTCATGGGTATGATCAATGATATTCATATCATTCACCTCAATAGATCCATTGGTCGGGACTAAATATCCCGTCATCATTTTTAGTGTGGTTGTTTTACCCGCACCATTTGCGCCCAAAAAGCCTACAATTTCACCATCCTGAATATTAAAGGATATAGATTTCACCGCTTCAACCGAGCCGTAATTTTTAGATAATTCCGTGACTTTAATCACCCGATTATGATCTCCTCAATTTTTGTTTTTCACTTATGATAATAATAAATGATTGAAATACAATAAACTGTCGTAAAAAGTTCCGGCAAAGTTATAATGAAGAATTAAATAATGCCAATTCTCTTACTACATAGATAAATGTTCTTTTCGCACAAAGGATCGCCAAATTTTCCAATTTTCTTTGTTCGCCAGCATTGAAGTTAGAAATTCCTGTGGATAAGAATCAAAATAGCCATGATCCTCAATGATATCAAAATGGAGATCACCATTTTCCTTTGTGGTGGGAAGAAGAGATTCTTCTTCATCGACTAATTCAGTTTTCCGATATCCCCTTCTTTCACAAAGACCTGAATCTAAGGTTGCTTCCATTCGATACCATTCTCCGTCCACATGAATAGCAGCCAATGCATGATAAGGTAGAACACCATCCGGAATCATTTCTTTATATCGCGTATTCATTAAAGGATGATCTACAATTTTTTGGTATGTCAATGCAGCAGGAATGCCTGCCGCACGAAATAAAGCCGCTTGCAAATTTGATTTTTGATGACACATGCCATTTTTTCCTGCCAATACGGAAGAAGCCTTAAAGTCATTGTCACTTTCAATGATTGGTGCAAAATTGTATACAATTTCATCACGGGTGAAATCAAAAATAGCGCGGACCTTTTCCCAATCGGTTTCAAGGCCCTCTGTGAGTTCCTCTACTTTTTTAACAATTTCAGGATGGTCGTGATCAATCCAATCATCGGCTACAAGGCAGGCGTTAACATCCAATCCGTTTGGATGGGCCATTCCTGTTATTGAAAGTTCGCTTAGTGTTGATGCTGCCATAAATTTCTGTTTGCCTAGATAAAAAGGGTTGAGAAACTACGCTTTATTTATTTTAAATATAGCATTTTCATGGTTCGTGTTTCACCCTCAATTATCAAGCGAGCAAAATACATGCCGGCGGGATTATTTCCCCCATTCCAATTAAATATATGATTACCAGAATTCAAATGATCATTCACAAGTGTTTCAACTTCTCCACCCAATATATTGTATATCACCAAAGATGTTTGGCTATTTTTTGTGAGATCAAATTGTATTGTTGTTGATGGATTAAATGGATTGGGGAAATTCTGGTGTAAGGTGATTTTCTCTGGAATTAGGATTTTATCTGAAATAGATAAAATTTGTTCTGACCCGTAAATTCCTTGAAAGGTTATTTCGTACAGAAGTGCCTCTTCCCCATTGCCAATTGATACTGACTTTGGCTCAGAAAACCACCCCGAATACGTTTGATATCCAGGCCAACTCAATGAAGACAGACTTATCAATGATTCATTAATAAAAGAATTTCCTTGAACCCAATTTTTTATTGGATCGTCTGAGTAGGATAAATTGACATTCCCCTTGATTTGAATAATAGAATGATCTGGAGAATTGGCGTTGTCGGCATAAGTATGATTTCTTGGGACTTGAATTGCAATTTGCACATCTGTTAATATTTGGGAAAATGAAATTGGCTGAATCATATTAAGATAATCATCGGATGTTTCCGGATTTTTGAAAGAACCCAGGTTTGTTACAAGACTATCCATGTGGGATTGATAAGCTTCATTCAAACTCGCATCTCCGGCCATTTTTGTCATTAATGAATCAAACTTTGTCCCATTCCCTGCCATAACAAGTTGATTCATTTCCAACCAATAGCCAAGGTCGTGTGTATATAAATAATCAAATAGTGCTGCCCCATAACGGTAAAAACTCCAGCCGGAGCTGTAGGTTGCTTTAACCACTTCAGGTAGAGACATTCGCTCAGATTGAGTTACAGAAATCTGATTCACAATGGAGTGGCGTGTATTGATGCCATTCAGCCGTGTGCTTCCCGCAAAATATTCTGCTGACCCTTCCCCAAACCAGGTCAATCTTTCATTATCATAGATGTCATGCTGCCACCATAATCCCGGCTCCAAATATCGCCCTTGAAGGTAATGGACGTATTCATGGCGAAATAGTTCTTCTAAAGTGAGTGTACTTTCTTGAGGCGTTCGCTCATAAGTGAAAAATGAACCCCACGATTCTATATACATACCGCCATTATTCGTGCTGAGACCGAAGAGGAAGTTGTTGTAAGAATAATCACTGGGCGAATTATAAATGTAAGCCGTAAGTGAATCATCGGCATGGCCTTCCGCCAGTGGATGATCATTCATTACAATACGATAAAATTGCGCTTCCACTTCTTTCATGGCCCAATACAACGTTTTAATCTTTTTGAGTTCAACACCGTCACCATATCTTACAATAATTTTGCTATCATCAAACCGAATGGTGTTGGGCAATAGTTGCGCTTCAACCTCTTTTTTAATCTGCACTACATCAATCGGATTTCCATCCTCATCGATGCCGTTATAATAAAAATCCAAATATTGAACCGCATTCAGAGAAGGCGCCGTCCACTTACCATGATAGGTAATTACATCGGACAAAAATTGACGTGCCGATTGAATGGGCATATGGAGACCGATCCGAGCACCCCAATACACAGAATTATTAATGAGCCATTCATTATCTTTGGTAAGTTGAATTGTTGTGGCATAAATATCCATCTGCTGAAACACGGAATCAACCAACCCAAAATAGGGGCTGTCCTCACCGGTGTACCGACCATTGAATTGCCAGTGATTGAAAATGCCGTAATCAACACCGCCACCCAACCAATATAGTGCATTGCTTTTATACCAATCCGAAAGGTTGGAATCAAAAATGGATTGAAATGATTTTAATAATGTATCCACTTTGGGGAAAACCTCCACCGGAATGGAACCGATTCCCATTAAAGCGCCAAAAGCAGTGACTGCTTTTACCTGTTCTGATGTACCAAAATCAAGATTAGTATTTCCGCTAAAAGCACGCTGGGCCGACCATGTTTTTTCTTTATGCTTTTGGGTGAGATAAGTATAATCATTGGGAGAATAGAATGCTAAAAAATATCCCGAGCGAACAATTTCAACTAGCGTCTGAACACCAAGATCAGAATCGGAATTTGCCTTCTCGGCGCGAATGACAAGTGAATCAATCATGGCATGAAAGCGCACCGAATCACCATAGAATATTTTTGATTCGTCACTGTTTGTGAAAAGCCCCTTCACTTGGGAATAGTCAATCGTATCCAGTAACGTAATCATGGTGCCAATTGTCATACCCGACAAATCAGACAATGTATAGTCAGCACCTACAGATAACTTTTGTAAAGTTGGCATTTCACCGAATGGTTTTAAATCCAATGGATTCTGAATTGATTCTAAACGATTAGATTCAATCGCACGATTTTGCATGGAACAAAATTCATTGGATTGTGCTGTATAAAAATCGTCCCCCAATATTTGGGCAGTCCCCAACGATAAAATGAATAACGAAATGGATAATAATGGTTTCATTGCAACTTTAAGTTTTGCAGAAATTACAATGTTGCTGACGGACAGAAAGTGACCCAAATCACTAGGCTTGGTTTATTAGCTTATAAATCATTTCAGTATGCTTTGGCGTGGAACCGCAACATGATCCAATTATCATTGGGTTCATTTCAAGGTATTTTGAAATAACATTATTAAATGATATGTCATCCACTTTTTCTTCAATTTCGCCATCAGGCTCAGGTTCAGATAATCCCAAGTTAGGATAAACTCCCCAATCGCCGCTCCAATTATCAATCATGTTTTTCAGCGTTTGATCAGTTTTACCAATCGTGTTGCAATTCAGCATGAGTACATCTACTTTGTCTTTTGCCAATTCATATAGTGATTCCAATGGATGTCCCGATAATAAATGATCGCCATCCTTCACAATTAAACTCAACCATATTTTCATATTATTCACAGAATTGAGTGCAACTTCAATCTCATCCAAATGGCCCATTGTTTCAAACAGAATTACATTCACGCCCGCTTCGTTAAACCATTCCACATTTTCGCCATAGGTGTCTTCTGCAGCTCCCCGCCCTGGAAAGGATTCAGGTTCATAACAATCTTCTATCGATGTAATAGATCCCACCACAACTTTCGGATTTGCAGATCGTGCCAATTCTACTGCTTTCATTAAACTAGACTTTGCTCGTTCAGAAGCACGCATTGGGGAATAATCCGCTTTTCGGTAGGACCATGTAGTCGTGCGGAATGTATTGGTCCCTAAGATGTCGGCGCCGGCGGATACATAATCACGATGAACGGCACTCACAATTTCAGAATCCATAAGGTTCGCTTCTGCCGACCATAATGGTAATGGCAATTTCAATCCGCGAGCCATGAGTTCGGTCCCCATGGCACCATCCATGATAAGTGGTTTATTCACCACAAGCACTTTTACAAGCTTCCATCGTTTTGAATGGGACGACACCTTCACATCCACCCCAAGTAAATTCCTTACATTTACCTTCATCTTGGTCATAATAGTATCGGGGAATTAACGCTTCGCACGGTCCAGTTTCGGGTATTAGAAAACAAGCATCATCCTGTGGATCATCCTTGTTACACGCCATTAATAACAATGGAATTACAATGATCAATTTCTCAAATAATATCATAGCCAAAATTACAGGAATACAACATATTAACTTTCAAATTATTAATGGAAGTAGAGAAGCGATTAATCACATATTTTTCCAATATAAACAAATTACAAATTGAGAACGTATAATAAGTAATACGTAAATTCTTTAATCAAATTATAAAAAATCTACGGGGGTAAAATTGAAATATCTAATTTCCATAGTGCTGATATCATCAGCATTGTTTTCTCAAACACTAAACCTTTTCACAGATTGCCAATTTTGTGATAAAGATTATTTTCGTGAAAAGGTATCCTATGTAAACCATGTGCGCGATCGTGAGGATGCGGATGTACATATGCTGGTCACGTCTCAAACCACCGGTTCCGGTGGAAGTGAATACAATATGATTTTCTATGGTTTGAAAGCCAATGAAGGTCGGAGTGATACCATTACTTTTAATACCGAAGAAACCGCAACCAGTGATGTTATCCGTAAAAAAATGGTGAAGTATTTGCATGTGGGTTTATTACCATATATGAAAAATGATCCCATGATGGAACGATTCATGATATCCTTTGAACCGATTAAAAAAGAAAAGATGGTTACCCCAGTAGATAAGTGGAATAAATGGGTATTCAGAACGAGTTTAAGCGGAAATTTCAATGGACAAAAAACCTATGAATCCCAAAGGCTTTCCGGTTCATTTGGTGCCTCTCGCGTGACAGAAAACTAGAAGATTAGAATGTCTATGCGTATGAGTGAAAATAAAGACAGTTTTGATTATGGCGACTTGAAGTATAAGAGTACTCAAGATTCGAAGAAAATTTCTGGTTCTGTTATAAAATCTCTCGGAAAACATTTTTCAACCGGTTTTTGGGGCTCCCTGTCATCATCGTCTTATAGTAATCTCGATCGGAGTATTGTCATTACACCAAAAGTGGAATATAATTTATTTCCCTATTCGGAATCAAATCATCGTCAAATTCGTGTCGAATATGGCATTGGATATAATGATCGTAATTATGTCAAAGAAACAATTTATTTTAAAATGAAAGAGCAACTGTGGCAACAATCCGCTCGTGTTTCAGCATCATTTGTTCAGCCATGGGGATCCGCCGATGTAAATATTAATGGATCCTCCTACTTGCATGATGGATCAAAAAATCAAGTATCATTATTCACATCATTAAATCTGCGTATTCTCAAAGGATTGAGCGTGAATTTCTATGGTTCTTTTTCCCGGATTAGGGATCAACTCAATCTTGCCAATGAAGACTTGCCGGACGAAGATGTGCTTTTGAGACGTAAAGAGTTGGCTACCCAATTTTCATATTATTCCGGAATAAGTCTTTCATATACCTTTGGATCAAAATTTAATAATGTTGTGAATCCAAGATTTGGTGGAAGTGGTGGTGGTGGTAGAATCATTATAATGTAATTTATTATAGATAGAGTTAGACAGGGCAATACTACTCGCCCCTGTCTAACATATATCTGAATAATCCCCTAACGATTGCCGTAAATTGACTCAAGCACTTTCCGTTCAATCATGGAAAGCCCCCCATTATGAAAAAGCAATTCACCATTCTTTGCTTTAGTCTCCTCTTTTCGAATCCATTGAAAGGTGATTCTCCCAATCCTACCTTTGCATTTGATCAATATGAGGTGGCCACCAATCTCATTGATAATACACGAATCGTTACAGGAAATTTTTTAAGTGCGAATCAAATGATGGATATTGCAATGGTTCATCGAGATTCTACCGGTACAATCAATTTGGATATATACCAATTTCAGGATGACAATTGGCGGTTGGCATTAGACACAACACTTCATCAAAATACAATATTTGTGGATGCGGCCATAATTAATGGAAAAGATCGGCTCGTCACATTTTCTGAGGGTCAATTGAATTGGTTCGACCCCCAAACGGGCAAAACCTCACTTCTGTTGAAACTCCCATTTGAATTCAGGACTGATCCAAAATGGGGCATCCCACAAGTAAGAATAACGCATGACCTCAATAACGATGGACAGGATGATATAATTGCCCCCAGTGTGGATGGATTTTGGGTGGCCACGCAATTATCTGATGGTACATTTTCCGAACCGATTAAAATCGGTCCGCCAGAGCCATACCTTAACCAAAGCACATTTGATGATAAACGCAATTATGGTGAAGTGGGAATCAATGCCATGACGATTCCTTGGTATCTCAGCCGTGTTCACAATTTTGACTATAATCAGGACGGCCGCAAAGACCTCATTTTTTGGAATGAGGATCATTTTGATGTATATGTTCAAATTGAAGATGGCTCATTCGCAACCAATCCTATCACCTTCCAAACGGATGTACATTTTGACTCTGACGGCACATATTCTATCGTTTTCAGTTTTGCTCAATCCAATACATTCTCACTCATTTTCGGCACTCGAAAATCCACGAACTTTACCGTACTCCATTCCATTGAAGATATGAACGGAGATGGCATCCCTGATTTAGTAACGCATTCTCTCACGGGCCGCAGTGTGTTTAAAATGAAGAGTCGATACATTGTCCATTTTGGTTCAGCAACTAATGGTGGGATTTTATTTTCAAAATATCAGGCTACTGCGGCCAATTCAGACGGTAAAGGCGGAGCAACCCAATCCGGTGGTTACGCCAATCAATGGTTAAGGGATATTGATGGAGACGGCAACACAGATATTATCCGATATGATGTTAAGATTGGACTCACGGGGATGATCAATGTTTTACTCGGGAGACATCTTATCATTAATTTTGAAACCCATAGAATGGTTGGGGGTCGATTCCTTTCACATCCGGATGGAAAGAAAAAAATCAAGGCGCATGTAAATATTTATGATGAAAAAGGTGGGTTTTTCCCCTTTATGCTATTGGGCGATTTAAGCGGTGATGGCTTGGCAGAATTACTGGTGGCGACAAAAAAGAATGAAATACAGATCTTTGGCGGTCAACCTGAATTGAATATTTTAAACACTGAACCCATCAAAGTTAATTTATTGGTGCCAAGTATGGAAACAGGCACTTGGCTAAAGGATTTAAACCAAGATGGAAAGCAAGATATCCTTTTGTACTATCATACAAAAGAAAAGGAGAAACCTTTTCGTCTCGTTACATTGATTACAAAATGATTTTGGTAAAGACGATCCGGCGGATCGTCTTTACATCAATTTTGTAAACACGCCCTGAATCTCCCAGCAATTCGCATCAACAATGAAAATGATTTTATGTATAGACGCATTGTCTGCTGGGTAACGGATTCCTTTCGATTTCGACATGAAGATAAAGACGTAGCATGCTACGTCTCGACATTTATACTATTGATTCAAATACAAATAATCCACCGCCAGTTGGGCCAAGGATTTCATACCGAATTTTAAATTCCGCTCATCTGCGGCAAAATAGGGTGAATGATTTGATGACGCTTTAGATGGATCCACCGCAACACCATTAAAAAAATACAATCCCGGGGCGTGATCGGTGAAAAATGGAAAATCCTCTGCACCGGTGACGTATGGTCTTTCGATCACATTTTTATCGCCATACACGCGACGCAAAGAGGGCAGCATCTGCTCCGTCAAAGACGGATCATTGTAAGTTACTTTAGCAATTCCACTAAATATTTCCAATTTTGCTTTTGCACCGGAAGCGGCAGCGATCATTTCAACTTTATTCCGAATACTGGCATGAATCTGTTGACGCACTTCTTCATTAAATGTGCGAATGGTTCCTTCCATCACCACTTCTTCCGGAATAATATTATTCCGAATACCACCATGAATGGACCCAATTGTAACAATTGCCGGGACTTTTGTAATATCAACTTCTCTTGCCACAATTGTTTGCAGTGCATTAATTATTTGAGATGAAATAGCAATGGGATCCACACCGCCCCAAGGCACAGCGCCGTGGGTTTGAACACCGGTTACAGTAATTCTCATCCGCTCAGCCGCAGCCATCATTGGTCCAGAACGATATTGGGCAGTTCCCAATAATACCGGCCAGGCATGGAGTCCAAAAATGGCATCAACTTTGGGATTATCCATTACGCCTTCTTCTACCATATACGGCGCGCCGCCCTTTTCACCCAAAGGTGGACCCTCTTCCGCCGGTTGGAAAATAAATTTGACTGTTCCCGGTAAATCTTCTCGAATACTGGCCAAGATCTCCGCCGTGCCCATAAGCCCCGAAATATGATTATCATGGCCACAAGCATGCATCACATCCACTTCTTTATCTTGATAAATACCTTTCGCTTTGGAGGCGAATGGAAGGTCCACTTTTTCTTTTACCGGTAGGCCATCCATATCGGCGCGAAGGGCTACAACTTTCCCGGGCTTACCGCCTTTTAAAAGTCCAACCACACCTGTATGGGCCACACCAGTTTGAACTTCCATCCCAAGTGAGAGTAGATGAGCAGCTACTTTTTCTGCCGTGCGGAATTCTCGATTAGACAGCTCCGGATTCTCATGAAAATCCCGGCGCCATTCAATAACTTTTCTCTCAATTCGATCAGCCATTTGGTCAATTTGATTGTTGAGATTTTCCGGTGTTTGACCGAAAACAAAACTGAGGGCCAAAGCCCCAATTATTAGTCGTTTCATTGATATCTTTCTGTTAATATTTCTTTAGGTCACCATCACGACGTTTGGCCTTTTTGACCATATTTTCCACATCTTTCAAAAGCTGTTTGGCATCATAAACGATGCCGTCTTTAATGGTGTATTTCACACCGCCCACACGAACCACTTCATTCTTCTCATTGATCTTGATTGCGCCGGTTCCGTAGAGAACCTTGAAATTTGCAAGGGGGTTTTCATCCACAATAACAAGGTCTGCCAACATCCCCTTTTTCACCATTCCAAAATTTACAGGTGTCCCCAATGGTTTATGGAGTGTTTCCGCACCATGAAGGGTTGCTGCTCGCACCACTTCCAGCGGATGGAAACCAGCTTCTTGCAACAATTCCATTTCTTCAACAAACCCAAATCCATAAAGTTTATAAATGAATCCACTATCAGAACCGGTAGTTACTCGGCCACCAGCATTTTTGTATTCATTTAAGAATTGCATCCATACTTGGTAGAATTTTTTCCA
>JABGTK010000131.1 GCA_018647265.1 Candidatus Neomarinimicrobiota bacterium
AGTTGAACCCAAAGAAACAGAAGAAGTTCAGGAGTAAGATATGGCATTTCAGAGTAGAAAAAAATTCTGTTATTTTAAAGAAAATAGCATTACCGAAGTTGATTACAAAGATGTGAAATTGTTGAGAAGGTTTATCACAGATCAGGGTAAAATCATGCCGAGGAGAGTAACCGGGACCAGCGCTAAGATGCACCGGAAACTTGTCCGCGCTATCAAGCAGGCCCGTAATATTGCATTAATGCCCTATACTAACGTCAGCACGGAGAATTAATTATGGAAGTCATTTTATTGCAAGACGTTGAAACGCTAGGTACTTCCGGTGATATCATTGTTGTAAAGCCGGGATATGCACGGAATTTTCTGTTCCCTCGGAGTTTGGCAGTTCGCTCATCCAAACGTAACCGCGCATTGGCAGATGAAAAGAAAAAAGTTGCTAAATCACGCGCATTACGGGAGGCAAAATCCTACGAAGAATTAATCAGCAATCTTAAGAAAACTGAGATTACTATTGAAGTTCAAGTCGGTGGTGAAGATCGTTTATTTGGTTCGGTTACGAGCCAGGATATTCACAAGGCATTGGCCGGAAAAGGAATTGAAGTGGATCGCCACGCAATTCT
Organism: Candidatus Neomarinimicrobiota bacterium; assembly: GCA_018647265.1. Lineage (NCBI taxonomy): Bacteria > Pseudomonadati > Fidelibacterota > Fidelibacterota bacterium. Next base: position 618 of record JABGTK010000131.1, read on the forward strand.
TTTGGAAGAACCAATCAAAGCACTAGGGATTTATGATGTGCCGGTTAAAATTACCAAAGGGTTAAACCAAGAAGTTAAAGTGTACATTATACAAGCTTAAACTGATTTTAACAAAAAACCTAATACCCCTGTTGGATATCTATTCGGCAGGGGTATTTTATTTTGAGTACATTCTTATTTAAGAAATAAAAGTAAAATATATCCATTCTTTCAAAAATCACATTTGGATTTTATTGATTGATAATAAAACAATCGGTTGCCGGGAGATTCCTATGCCCGGTATTTTCATGGCCTATGTTTGCTGACGTTTCATTTCCTATCTCAAGCTACCAGACTTTTTCTTATGAGATTCCTGAATCATTATTAGAAAAAATATCTGTTGGCGTCCGTGTTAATGCTGCTTTTGGACCGCGAAAAATCCAAGGCATCGTGGTGGATATAAAAAAAACATCCGATTTCAAGGGACGGATTCGTCCCATCGAATCATTGGTAGATGATGAGCCTGTCTTGGATAGTCACTTATGGAAATTAATTAATTGGCTCTCTCAATATTATAATACCCCCCTTGGAATTGCTGCAAAGGCTGCCCTACCTGCAAATTTATCAACGCGTTATAAACCACAAACCGAAATGTGGGTTAAAGCTAATAGCAAAGATTTGGACTTACCCAAAAATGCAAAAGCTCAAGTTGCTGTTTTAAATTATCTTATGGGTAAAAAGGATTTTGTATCTACCAAATCATTAACTGATTTGGCTTCTAATCACACTGAGGTATGTAAAAAGTTATCTGAGAAAGGGTTGGTTACTATTGAAACAAGGGATATCCTTCCGGACTTGACTGGATTTTCATTTAAGCCAATCCACAAAAAAATACGATTTTCAGATTATCAAAAAACAGCAGTTGATAAAATTTGTGAATCACTGGACAATGATCAGTTCAATCCGTTTTTACTCCATGGGGTAACGGGTAGCGGGAAAACAGAAATTTATATTGAAGCAGCACGTCATGCATTACATCAAAATAAAACCGTGATATTGCTACTGCCTGAGATTTCATTAACACCCCAAATAGCTGGACGGTTTCGTGCTACCTTTGGTGATGCCGTAGCTCTATGGCATTCAAAATTATCCCGATCGGCTAGAGCATGGACATGGAAACGAATTTGTGCTGGGGACTATAAAGTTGTTATTGGAGCCCGTTCGGCCATTTTTGCTCCCCTAAAAAATTTAGGATTAATTGTCGTAGATGAAGAGCAGGAAAGTTCCTATAAACAGGAATCCCCTGATCCACGCTATCATGCTAGGGATGTTTCTCTTATGCGTGGTAAAATTCATAATGCAGCAGTCGTGCTCGCCAGTGCCACCCCAAGTTTGGAATCATATTATAATAATATCCAGGGGAAATTTGATTATATACATCTTCCTGAGAGATTTGGCGGCGCCAAATATCCGCAAGTTCATGTTGTGGATATGATAAAAGAATCGGAAGAAACAGAAATTTATGGCGGAATATTTTCTAGGGTTCTTTTAGAAAAGATGGAGGATCGCATTCAGAAAAAAGAGCAGGTTATTCTCCTCCATAATCGACGTGGTTTCGCCCCCGTTTTGCGTTGTGACGATTGTGGTGAAGTCACTATGTGTCCTCATTGCCAAGTCGCCTTAACCTTTCACCGAACGGGAAATTTTCTCCAATGTCATTTTTGCAACCATTTGGAAAGATCATTGCCCTCAACCTGCAAGGAATGTCAAAGTTTTAATATCAAATTATCAGGGATAGGAACGCAAAAAGTTGAAGACGAATTAAATAAAAAATTTCCGGATGCAATTATTGAACGGTTGGATGTAGACACTGCTCGGTCCGGAACTAATATAACTGAAATGCTTCAACGGTTTTCTGATGGGAAAATTGATATCTTACTGGGAACGCAAATGATTGCCAAAGGATTGGATTTTGCTAACGCAACTTTAGTTGGAATAATTAATGGTGATACTGGATTGTATCTACCGGATTTTAGGGCGGGCGAGCGCGTATTCCAATTAATCTACCAAGCTGCGGGAAGGTCTGGGCGCGGGCGAATTCCCGGGGAAGTAGTAGTGCAAACTTACAATCCGGAAAATCCGGTCATTAAATGTGCCACACAGCTTGATTTGAAAAAATATTATAACATTTGTCTAGATGAACGGCAAGCCCTCGATTACCCACCCTTCAGTTGGATGGTGCGATTAGAAGTAACGGGGGAGAATAGAAACGCGGTCGAAAAAGGATCAAAAATGTTAGGGAACAAATTTAACCGTTTACCAAAAGGAGTAGTTCGTTTGGGCCCAGCCTTTTGTTATCGGGAAAGGCTGCGGAATCAATTTCGGATGCAGATTGTTTTAAAGTCCAAAAAGGAATTTGATCCAAACGGTTATAAACTCCACAAATATTTTAAGTCTATTATCCAAGACGAAAAGACATTTAAACTGCCGGGGAATGTTCGTTTAATTGTTGATGTTAACCCAGTCTCTCTCTTATGATTAGACTTTTATTATTTTTCATTACGATTTTTGAGTTGGGATTTTCCCAAGTTTCATTTAGAGGAATGAATGCATGGACCCATGGGCAAACGGTTGGACTGTCCGGCGGCGGTTATTTATTTAAAATCCAAAATGAATTTCGGAATCCAGCAATGCTATCGGATTCGAACAGGAATTTTAAAATTAATTTGGTCAAATACCCTGCCGGTATTAGTGGACAATCAATTATGGCAAATGGCAAGTGGAACAAACATCGTTTTGGTCTAAAAATAAATCGAATTAATTATGGTTTTTTTGAGGGTAAAAATGATAACAATCAAATTGAGGACAATTATTCTGCGGGAGACACACATTTTAAATTGGCCTACGCTAGATCTTCTAACTCAGGGCGATTTTCTATTGGTGTAACAGGCGGACTATTTTTAAGCAGGATTGATAATTTAAATGCAACCGCATTGACGTTTTCTCCGGGATTTGTTTTTTATTCTCGCTTTGGTCAATGGGGGATAAGCCTGCAAAACGTAGGTTCAATCCTATATTCATATACTAATAAGAACGAAAAACTCCCTTCATCAATTGTTACCTCACTGGCAGGGAAGATTCCAAATACGCCATTAGAATTAGAGGTAGATCATGCCTATTCTTTAGAAGGTCGAAAGGCAGTTTTAATTTTTTCAGGCCTTTTGTATTTAAGAAACGGATTAATTATTAAGGGAGGTACATCAACAAATAAATCTGCTCAAATGACAGATGTGTCATTTGTAAAAAATTTATTTTCGGATGTTGGGCTAGGGGTTTCATATGAATTTGAGGATATTCTTTTTGATTTGAATACCCACGCCTACGGACCCGGTGGATTTGTTTTCGCTTTTGGGCTATCTGTTCGTTATTAATATTTTAAATCATAAAGTCTATTTAATTTATAAAATCATAAAATTATAAGCTAAACTGTCCTTTTAAGAAAAATATTTATGTCATAACTTCGATATTGATTAAAAAATAGGAGAGCACACATGTTTGATAATCGGGATATACAGATTCTCGAAATTCTGCAAAATAATGGCCGTTCTACTGCCAGCGATATAGCGAAAGAAGTTGATTTATCTATCCCAGCTGTTGGAGAGCGGATTAAAAAATTAACTGAAAAAGGTTTGATCGAACGCTTTGTAGCCATACTAAATCATAAAAATGCCGGACTGGATTTAACAGCCTATGTGTTTATTGTAAGTGAGCATTCAGACCATTATGATGAATTCGTAAAAAAAGCGGATGAATGCAGAGCAGTAATGGAATGTCATTCAATTACGGGCGGTGGATCTCACATACTTAAAATTCGTGTAAAAAATTCACAAGCACTGGAAGATTTTTTATATGAAATTCAAAATTGGCCCGGTGTATCTAGGACCCAGTCAAATGTTGTCCTTTCTTCATATAAAGAATCAACAGACATTGACTTAAAAACATTAAAGGAATTACATAATATTACTTAAATAATAATGAATCTATTGTTTAAACTTAAAAATATTGCTAAACTAACAGGGGCAGAAATCGCGTATTATTCATAAAAAATCCCGAGAAAAAGCAATAAATTAATAAATTCTTATTTAGAGTTAATAAACGACTCATTGATTATTAGTTATAGATCGCCCCTCCCGCAAGGCAGGGGCTTTTTTATTTCCTTAAAGGTAAAAGTAAAAATATGGTAAAAGAAAAGATATATCCACTGGTAGATGAAAGTGTATTCCACGAAGCTTGTGGTACAGGGTTTATCGTAGCCCATTCAGGAAAACCAGAGAAACGCATCCTTCCCCTCGCACTTAAAGCGCTCCATCGTTTAGCGCACCGTGGTGCAATCTCGGCTGATAATGAAACGGGTGATGGAGCCGGTATCCTTACGGATATACCAAGGTCATTTTTTAGGGAGATTTTAAAAGAAGACTTCAAGGTAAAGGTTCAATTTAGGCGCCCATTTGGTGTGGCCATGGTCTTTACCACACGACGAGAATTCCAATGGTTTGAAGAAACGGCTAAGCAAAAAGCTAAAGAAAATGGGTTTAAAACATTAGCCGTAAGGAAAGTGCCTGTCAACGAGAATGCTTTGGGGAAGACAGCTAGAAAATTCCAGCCGCTCATTGTTCAGCTTTTTTTCACTGTGGCCCGAAAAGAAAACCGATCTCTAGAAGGACGCCTATATTTATTAAGAAAATCGATAGAAAAGGAGATTAGGGAGAAAAAGAAAAAATCTTATATCTGCTCGTTGTCTTCAGAAACGATTGTTTATAAAGGTCTAATGACATCCACCCAATTGGATTGTTATTACACAGACCTTACCCATAAAAAGTATATTGTAAAACTGGCGTTATTCCATGAACGGTTTTCTACAAATACCCAATCAACCTGGGCAATGGCTCAACCATTTCGGATGCTGGCTCATAATGGTGAAATAAATACGATAAAGGGCAACCGCCTTTGGATGCACGCTCGGGAAAAAGTTATTCAATCACAATTTTGGAAGGATGATATTGAAACGCTCAAACCGATTGTAAGTAAAAGCGGCAGCGACTCCGCAAGTATGGATAGTATTTTAGAATTTCTAACTAAAAGCGGTCGCAGTATGTTTAGGAATATCATGATGCTGGTTCCTGATCCTTATGAGTACAGCAAAACAATTCCTAAAGCATTAAAAAGTTTTTTCATTTACCATGAAAATTTTATGGAGCCTTGGGATGGTCCCGCGGCTCTAGTTTTTGCCGATGGAAATCATGTAGTGGCAAAAATGGATCGTAACGGACTCCGCCCATTGCGTTACACTGTTACCAAGGATGGTTTGGTAATCATGGCCTCAGAAGCAGGCGTTGTTGACGTTGATGATAATAATCTTCTAGTTCATCACCATATGACCTCCGGTGAAATATTTGCTGTTTCTCTTAAAGGGAAAGGCATTCTCCTTAATGATAAGATCAAGCGTGAAACTGCCGGAGAAAGGTCCTATTCCAAATCATTAAAGCAGCATATGTCTTCAATAAAAAGAAAAAATGTAAGTGAAGAATTTGGGATTTATGGTTTACCAAAAGATGGGTTTGACCAACGGATTCGCATTGCCTTTGGATGGTCAAAAGAAGATCTAACACGGTATTTAATTCCGATGGCAACCAGTGGCAGAGAGCCCCTTGGTTCAATGGGAGACGATTCGCCGCCAGCCGTTATGTCCCAGCATGATCGTCGTTTTTATGATTATTTTAAACAAAGTTTTGCCCAGGTTACCAACCCCCCGATTGACTCAATCCGAGAAAGAAGCGTCATGGCTCTTTTTAAATACTTGGGTTCTGAAAATAACTTGTTGGATGAGAATCCAACTTTTGGAGGTGCACTTCGTATTGAAAGTCCGATTTTATCTCCTTTGGATGTTATCGAGCTTTTTCATAGAAAAGAGGATTTCCCTAACGAAAAGATTTCAACCCATATATCTATTGAACAGGACTTAGATAGTCGCTTAAAATCGATAAAGAGAAAAGCAAAGGCGGCTGTTGAGAATGGGGCAAAAATTATATTTTTATCTGATGAAAATTTAATCAAAGGCAAATTGCCCTTACCAATGCCATTGGTGGTTTCTGCGATTCACCATCATTTGGTTAAATATAAAATGCGAGCTCAGGTATCATTGATCCCCATCTCCGGCGATATTGTTGAAGATCATCATGTGGCAGTTTTAATAGGGTTGGGGGCTAGCGCAGTTTACCCCTATATGGCGTATGAACTGATTCGTGAACACTTTGCCAATGACGAAGGTTGGATTGAAAAAATGGGAAATTATCGATATGCCCTTGAAAAAGGGCTGCTTAAAATAATGGGTAAAATGGGTATATCCACTTTAAGCAGTTACCACGGCAGTATGCTGTTCCACGCATTTGGACTGGATCATGAATTCCTGAAAAAATATTTCCCTTCGATTCAAAGCATGATTGGCGGAATTGGCTCAACCCAGATTTATAATATTTTACTTAAACGACATAATGTTGCCTTTGCACCGGCAGAGCCAGAATTGATTGAAATTGGATATTTTCGTTTCCGGCGCAATGGTGAAAAGCATGGCTTTGCCCCTGAATATTTTAAACCAATTCGGCAAAAAGCACAGCAAAAAGAGGCTAAATTAAAAAAATTGGACGCATTTATTTACCTGCGTGATTTGATGACTATAAAAAGTCATCGTAAGTCGATTCAAACAGATCAAGTTGAATCAACTCAAAAAATATTAAAACGGTTTGGATCTGGGGCCATTTCATTTGGAGCCATATCAGAAGAATCCCACCGTGTCTTAGCGCGAGGGATGTCCATGGCCGGTGCCCGTAGCAATACGGGTGAAGGGGGTGAAATGGAAGATCGGTACAGTCGCACCAATCCCGACAAAGATGTGAATTCGTATATTAAACAGATTGCCAGTGGCCGTTTTGGTGTTTCAGTAGATTATTTGGCTGCCGCTCGTGAAATTCAGATTAAAATGGCTCAAGGAGCTAAGCCGGGAGAAGGGGGTCAATTGCCGGGGCATAAAGTTTCAGCTCAAATTGCCCACGCCCGTTCTGCGACACCGGGGGTGCCATTAATTTCCCCTCCGCCCCACCACGATATTTATAGCATTGAAGATATCAAACAGCTCATTCATGATCTTAAAGAAGTGAATCCTCGAGCAAATGTATCTGTAAAGTTGGTAGCCCAACCGGGCGTAGGAACGGTTGCTTCTGGTGTTGCCAAAGCTGGGGCAGATATTATTCTTATTTCCGGCGGAGACGGAGGAACGGGCGCAAGCCCTTTGGGTTCTTTAAAGCATACAGGTTTACCTTGGGAATTGGGTCTTTCGGAGACACATCAGGCTTTAGTTGCCAATGGTTTAAGAGAACAAATAATTCTTCGAGTTGATGGCGGCATGAGAACTGCCAACGATATTGTAATGGCAGCCATTTTGGGCGCCGAAGAATTTGATTTTGGCACATCGGCACTGGTGGCGCTTGGTTGCGTTATGGCTCGTCAATGCCACCTGAATACTTGTCCTGCGGGAATCGCCACCCAAGATAAACACTTTATCAAAAAATTTCGTGGAAAGCCAGAAGATGTAAAATATTATTTGGAAGCTATTGGGGCATCAATCCAGAGGAAAATTGCCGAAATGGGTTTTCAAAAATTGTATGATATTATTGGCAGAACTGATTTGTTAACTGAGAATATCAACGCCAAATCTATTATAAAGGAAAGAGGGTTGGACTTAGTGCCAATCTTAAATCCAGAAGCAAAAGGAGGACTACCGTTAGCCAGTTCATTGAAAGTACGATTACAGGGAGTTCGCCATGATGAGAGTCTTGATGATGAAATTTTAAATGAGATAAGGCCCGCAATCATGACTCATGGTCATGCGGTAGTTATCAAAATTGTAAATAATACGATGCGCTCTATTGGGACACGTATCTCGGGTGAAATTGCATTCCTTTATGGCAAAGGCAACTTTAACGGCAACATTCAGATACGAATGGGTGGCGCTGCTGGCCAAAGCTTTGGGGCATATTTGACTGATGGAGTTGAATTGCGTTTAAAAGGGGTTGCCAATGATTATGTTGGCAAAGGTCTTACGGGTGGATTGATTTCAGTCAGGATGCCTCGGGCGGTGCGCCGCAAAAAAGGTGAGCACACCATTATTGGGAACGTGGGTCTTTATGGCGCCACAGGGGGACATTTGTTCGTAGCCGGAAGGGGCGGTGAAAGGTTTGCCGTAAGAAATAGCGGTGCGGCGGCTGTGATTGAAGGAATCGGTAATCATGGCTGTGAGTATATGACCCGCGGTGCTGTGGTTGTATTGGGAGAAATAGGTTCTAATTTTGGGGCCGGTATGACCGGTGGCCAAGCTTTTGTTTATGCGCGCAATAAGCCCATTTCAAAAAAACTGAATAAAGAATATGTGCAGGAAGATGATTTGACCGAAAGCGATATCAACCTTCTTTATCGTTTACTGCGGAATCATGAATTTCATACCGGGTCTGTAATTGCTAAAAGTATCATGGCGGATTGGAAACGCCATCAATCCTATTTTCGACGGATTACACCCGCGGCATTAGAGATTATTGATTTTCAAAATATATATGATATGCAGGTAGCCGACAGGTTAGGCGTAATGCTAAACGAATAATGGCTGCCTTAATAAATAATGGGTTCGTTGAGAATGTCATCGAAGCAATTTCAAGCGTAGCTTACAAAGAAGGCGATAAAGGCCGTGGAAAGATTTTTATTATGCCCATCGAAGAATGTATACGGATTCGCACAGGTGAAAAAGGTTCCACAGCAATTGGGTAACAATGTATATTGCGCCTTGTATTTCCTTGTTTAAATATAGAAATGCTTTAAAAAAATAGGGAATATAGGCAGATTGCATTAAATATTAATAAATGATTAGAGGAGACAATATGGGATTAATTAAAGCTGAATATATTTGGATTGACGGACATAAGCCAACGGCGAAGCTCCGATCTAAAACAAAAGTGTTTGAAGGGCCAGTCAACAGTATCGATGATATTCCTGAATGGGGCTTTGATGGATCAAGCACAATGCAGGCAGTAGGTGGTGATAGCGACTGCCTGTTAAAACCAGTTTATTTTGTTCTGGATCCGATTCGTGGGAGTGATAATATTTTAGTGATGAATGAAGTTCGCAATGCAGACGGATCTGTTCATGAATCCAATACGCGCGCACAGTTGGTTGAGATTGCAGAAAAATATAAAGATGAAGAAGCCTGGTTTGGAATTGAACAGGAATATACTTTTTTTCAAGGACGATCACCACTAGGATGGCCCGATGGCGGTTATCCCGCACCTCAAGGACCTTTTTATTGTGGTGTTGGCGCGGATGAAGTCTTCGGTCGCGATATTGTCGAGGATCATATGGAAGCCTGCATGGAAGCAGGGATCGGTATTTCGGGGGTTAATGCTGAAGTGATGCCGGGCCAATGGGAATTTCAGGTGGGTCCTCTTGGACCATTGGATGTGGCTGATCAACTTTGGCTGTCTCGCTGGATTCTTTACCGAATTGCAGAAGATTATGGTGTGAATGCCACCCTTCACCCAAAGCCGGTTGCCGGCGATTGGAACGGTGCAGGGGCGCATACAAATTTCAGCACAAAAGCAATGCGTGAAAATGGAGGATTAAAGATTATAGAAGCAGCCTGTGAAAACCTTGGTAAAAAACATGAAGAGCATATTGTCCTTTATGGCGCCCACAATGAAGAGCGCTTAACGGGCCTGCATGAAACATGTTCCATCCATGAATTCCGTTACGGGGTGAGCGATCGAGGTGCTTCCGTACGAATTCCTATGGCAACAGCAAAGGATGGTCATGGCTATTTAGAAGATCGCCGTCCTTCAGCGAATATGGACCCATATTTGGTTTGTGGTGCACTCATGGAAACATGCTGCTCCTAAACGTTTAAGTTATAAATGCGTAAAAAAGAAGGCCTCAAATTTGGGGCCTTCTTTTTTTGAGGTAATTTCGTAAACTCCCGTCAGTAAAGTAATCACGAAATAATGAAATCATTCATAAAGCTCCTACCCCTATTACTCCTTCTGGCAAGTTGTGCAGAAAAAAATGAAGGTCCTTTGGCAACATGGCAAGTCATCCAGGATGAGGTACTGACCCCCAGTTGTGCCAATTGTCACGTAAGTGGTTCAGTCATAGCAAGACAATCAGGTTTGGTGCTTAGCAATGAGAAAAGTTTTGCTGAGATGGTTGGTGTACCACCCAAAAATATTGCGGCAAAAGACGCTGGGCTAATTCTTGTGAGCAATGAAGGGGGCCTAAAAGGATTGGGAAAAAGTTTTCTTTGGGAGAAAATTAATTCCCATGACCGTGATCATTATTTAAACGACCATTCAGATTATGGACAAATGATGCCCCCGGGAGATAATTTTTTAAATAATGGGAAATTACAGTTTATCCGTGCATGGATTGAAGCCGGAGCACCAGAGACTGGAATTGTTGCCGATGAAAAACTATTAAACGATTCAACCCGTTACAAGCCGAGGGCCTTTAAACCATTAGATCCTCCAGAAAAAGGATTCCAGCTTCACTTGGGGCCATTTGATATTCAGCCAAATTTTGAGCGGGAATTCTTTCATTATACTGATACACAATTAACAGAAGATGTGTTAGTTAGTCGGATTGAAATTGAAATGCGACCAGGTAGCCATCACTTTATTCTCTATTCATTTGATAATGACACCAAGCAAGGTGACCTTCCTTCCTTTGGTATAGATCGGGAGCTTCGAGATTCAGACGGTGCTATTCATACTCCAACCCTCTTAACGATGATAAAGCATCAATTTTTCGGGGGAACCCAATGGCCAAGACTGGATTATAAAATGCCACCCGGGGTGGGGTTACGTCTGCCATCACAATTTGGATTGGATCAAAATGTCCATTATGTGAATCGAACAGATTCCGTAATGGTCGGGGAAGTATTTAGCAATATTCATACCATGGAAAAAACAGACGTTCAGCATGTGGCCGAACTATTCACTATGTCCCATATGAATTTCAGCCTACCTCCCCAAAAAGTTACTACACTAGAACGAACGTTTAGAGTCTCGGGTAAAATTTATGTTGGACAAGTATTTACTCATGCTCACGAAAAAATGACTGAATTTGTAGTAAAATTGTCGGGTGGATCTCGAGATGGAGAAGTGGTTTATTGGACTGATGACTGGTCCCACCCCCCCATTCTTAATTTCGATCCTCCCATTGAATTAAATTCAGGAGAAGGATTTAAACTTATAGCAACTTATGACAATCCAACAGACCAGACTATTAGGTTTGGTTTTTTATCTACAGATGAAATGATGATTCTTTTTGGATGGTATTATGAATAAGAAATCTATGATTTCCTATGGCATAATTGACTGAGCGAGTCCAAGTGTTCAATCGGATTGTATATTTAATTATTCTATTTACTGTCCTTGCTGGTGATTTGGTTTTTGCTCAAAATAAATATCCTATAATATTAGTTCATGGTTTTATGGGGTGGGGCCGAGAAGAGATGGGTAATTATCGCTATTGGGGTGGGAAGATTGATTTAGAGGAATCTTTAAGGGATGAAGGATATACTGTTTTTACAGCTAACGTAGGGCCCGTTTCCTCAAACTGGGATCGCGCTGTTGAATTATATTTTCAAATTAAAGGCGGCCAGATTGATTATGGGAAAGCACATTCAGAAGCGTTTGGACTTGTTCGAAAACCGGAAAGCAAAAATTATACTGGATTATATCCGGAATGGGACGAGAAACACCCTGTGCATTTTGTCGGTCATAGCATGGGAGGTCAGACGGTCCGAATGTTGGACTATCTTCTAAAAACATCTTTATTAGATTCTTTGGGAAATAAGGAGGAAAGTGGATTCCTAGGCGAAGCCCACGATGGCTGGATTAGTTCAATTACTTCAATATCGGCGCCACATAATGGAACAACTTTATCTGATATTGTTACCACTAGTATTCCTTTTTTACAGGATTTTATAGCTGTGGGTGCAGTAGTGGGAAGTTCATTTTATAACTTTGATCTTGAACAATGGGGGTTTAGTCGAAAAGAGGAGGAATCTTGGGGAAATTATTTTATACGTATGAGAAACCATCCATCATGGGGGACGAAAAACATGGTGGCCTGGGATGTAAGTGTGGAAGGCGCTAAACAAATGAATACGCTGTGTACAGCCAATCCTGATATTTTTTATTTTTCATTTGTGACTAGTAATACCATAATGGACTCTACATCCAGACGACATGTGCCTGGTAAAAAAATGTCATTTATCATAAGAGCAAATGCACGATTTATGGGGATGAAAAAAGCATATTACGCTGATGGTTCAGCCACAGATTCAACATGGTTTGAAAATGATGGTATAGTAAATAAAATTTCAATGTTTGGACCAACAACAGGTGCGAATGGACCAGACCCAATTGCTATGTTTAGGGCTGATGAATTGCTTATTCCGGGGCAGTGGTATGTTATGGGGGATTATAAATCGGACCATAGAAAGTTTATCGGACATAGTTTGAAAGAAAGCGAATTGGATTCAATGATAATTTTGTATTCCAAGCATATGGCATTGCTTTGGTCATTACCTAAATAAATATGCTTGATATAAATAATTTTGGAAAATTAGAATTTAGAATCGGCACGATAGAAAAAGCAGAAGATTCTCCTCAAGCAATAAAGGCCGCCTATAAGTTAAGAATTAATTTTGGCTCATTCGGGAAAAAATGGTCAAGTGCGCAAATTACAGAAAATTATACTTTAGAAGAACTATGTGGACGCCGTATTCTCGCAGTTATGAATTTGGGACCTAAAAAAATAGGACCCATTGTATCGGAAGTTCTTGTCATAGGGGCGGAGGATGAAATGGGAAATATTGTTTTATTAGAGCCGGATAATGATATTCAAAATGGTGCACAGGCTAAGTAAGGATGCTTGTTATTAATACTATATATTTGTAATATACAAATATGGAATTTGGAGAATTACTTAAACAGTTTCTGATTGATCTTCAGTCACTATTTCGCGCTCATACTAAAAACTTAAACCTTACCCTGCCCCAAATAATGTTAATGTCTTCAATCCCAACTGATGGGATTGATATGACCTCCTTGGCTCAGCGGATTGGTGTTGACAATAGTACGCTCACCCGTCTTATAGACGTATTATTGAAAAACCGATTTGTCCAAAAAAATAAAAACCCTTCAGATGGGCGATCAATTCTAGTGTCCCTGACGTCCTCCGGCGAAATACTTCAAGGGGCCATTGAAACCGAAATTGACCGGTTTGGTTCTGAGCTGTATCGTCAAATTCCCATAGAAGATCAAGAAGAGATGAAAGAAATATTATCTTCATTTCATTGGGTAGTCTCAAAATACAGATTAAATGATTAAAATTGTATTATACAAATAAAACAGGAATGATTCTAAAGTGGTACGATCAAAACAAGCGTAATCTGCCTTGGAGAGAATCACAGAATCCATATAAAATATGGTTGTCTGAAGTTATGCTTCAGCAAACTCAGGTTGATACAGTAATTCCGTATTTCAAAAAATGGCTCATCCATTATCCAACAATTCAGTCAGTTGCCGAAACCGAGTTAGATGATTTATTAAAAATATGGGAAGGGTTAGGCTATTATTCCCGATGTCGTAACTTTTATAATGCAGCGAAAGAAGTAATCACAAAACACAATGGCATTATCCCTAATAAAATTGAAGTGTTTCGTTCTCTCCCAGGAGTTGGTGAATATATTTCAGGTGCAGTTATGTCAATGGCGTTTAACCAATCGCATATTGCGATGGATGGGAACCATCGTCGGGTTATATCACGAGTTTTAGGAATTAAGAAACTTTCAAATTATAATCAGAAAAGAATAAAATCCATATTAAAGGAATTGATTGGTGTTGATAGGCCTGGGGATGTAAACCAGGCACTAATGGATATTGGTAGTTCTATTTGTAAATCAAGAGAAACATTATGCCTAGATTGTCCATTGCAAAGTTTATGCAAAGCGTTTTTGTTGGGGAATCCCTTAGCTTACCCACAAAAAATTAATAAAAAGAAAATTCCTACAAAGCAATTAGTTGCTGCTTTAATAAAAAATAAAGACAGTATTCTAATTTCAAAAAGGCCGAACAAAGGTTTGCTAGGCGGGTTGTGGGAATTACCAAATGTAGTGATTGAGAATATTGATTCTCCAGGAAATGACTTAATAGGTCAAATAGAAAAACAATATGGATATGACATAACGGTAAATCGACCCCTTGGAAAAATAAGCCACTCTTTTACTCATTATAAAATGAATATTACTCTTTACCAATGCAATACAAAGAATGATATGGTCTCAGAGCCCGGTGTAAAATGGGTCCGCTATTCTGACTTGAATCAATTTGCATTTTCAAAAGCAAATCATAAACTGTTTAGATTGATAGAAAAAAAGGATGTTTAGAGCTATCCTTTCAATTTTTCTCTGGCCGCTATGGGCGGTGGTTTTTTTATTAGGGGCATTAGTTTATTCTGTTTCAATTATCTTTGTGCCATCATACAGGCTCCATTCATTGGCCCGAGTTTTAGCCGTATTCTTTATGATTTTCGGTGGGCAGTGGTTTCGGATTAAAGGAACTGCACCAAATCCGAAAGATGGGCCTTATCTTTACATGATGAACCATGAATCACTTTTTGATGCATTTATGATGGTGGCCGGAATTCGCCATTACTTTACGGGCGTGGGCGCCATTGAGCAATTTTCGTATCCGGTGTGGGGATATTTAGTTAAAAAGTATGGTGTTATTCCTATCATTCGCAATCAGTTGGATAACGCAATATCAAGTTTGATTAAAGCAGAGGAAGCAATTGAAGAAGGGGTCTCTATGATGATTGCGCCGGAGGGAACACGAACAATTACAGGGGAATTAAGCTCATTTAAAAAGGGCCCTTTCCATGTAGCAAAAAATACAGGCATTACAATAGTCCCGGTTGGGTTGATTGGAGCTTATCAAGCCAAGAGTAAAAATGATTGGCGCATAAGGCCGGGAATATTGACGACAGTTTTCGGGAATCCAATTAAAAAGAAAGATTATGAGAATCTTTCTTTGGATGAATTAAGAAATTTGGTTAAAGTAAAAATTACTGAATTGATTGAAGTTTAATAAATGAATGGAAAGAAATAATGGAAATTGTTTCATATTATACTGTATTAAGAATTTTGCATTTGATTGGAATGGCGGCTTGGTTCGGCACAGCCCTAGTGGTATCAATAATATGGTCCAAAAAACAAACTTCAGACAAAGATTTAATCCTCGATTTAATTACAAAGGTAGAAATGCCCGCCTCATTTTTTATCCCACTCACAGGAGTACTTATGATGATTGACCAAACCTATTGGCTCTCAGTTGGCTGGCTTCATTTTAAAATATTGGTGGGGCTGGCAGCTGTGGGATTTAGCCATATGTCCAGAGCCAAATTGATCCACGCAGATATGACGAATGAATATATTCAACAAAAATTTAGTCTCTTTAGAAATTTATGCCTGGGAATGCTACTAATTGTTATTATAATTGTAGGTTACAAATAAATAAATTCTTTTTAACTAACTTTTAAGAGTTACATCAAATGACAATTGAACAAAAACCCCATGAATATTCTTCAATCCAATGGATTGATACAGAAATGGATATAAATTCGGGAGCAATCCTTTCAGATCTTATAGGAGAAGATTTGATGGGGAATAAAATTGAAATGGTAAAAACTTATAGCGGAGAATCGAAAGTAACTATATTCTCGTTTTTTGCTGAATGGTGTCCCAACTGCCATTATGAGGCTCGACAGATTAATAAATTATTCTCGAATTATAAGGCCTCCGAAATGAAAATGGTTTTGGTAATGGATTATTCTCCCCCCAAAAAAGCATTAGCCTTCGTGGATAAATACGGATTAAAAATGCCACTACTTTTTGGAGAATTGGCTGATAAGAATGAAGAGAAAAGAAATAAAACCCAATTTTATAAATTTAAAAAGGCATGTGGGGATAACCGTAAGTGGGGTACGCCATTCCATGTCATTCTTGATAAAGAGAATCCGAGAAAAATTGGAATTGTAACAGGAGAATTAATTGAGGATGAAATTAAAGCATTCATTCTCACCACTCTAAAGGTTTAAACAATCCTTAGAGAATAATTTAAATTACACCTGCCCGAATGAGGGCAGATTTCCATTGCTTAATTTTTTTCTTTTTTATACTTGAATCCATTTTCGGCTCATATCCGTCATCAGATTCAATTTTAATTTTGGGCCAAGAGCCAGTTTCGGATTTTATTACTAAGGAATGAACCCCGAGCGCTGTTCTATCTTTCATTAAACTGTGGGTCACTGTCAGACCCGTCAAATCAGAAATGAATTGCAATAGGGGTGGCCGTCCACCACCACCACTGGCCATTACCTTTTTGGGTAAAACATCTAAATTGATTTTAGCCAACGTCCAGATATCATTCACAAGGAATCCAACTGATTCCATCCCTGCCCTGATGATCTCATTGGGGAGGTTATTGCCATATCCATCGGATACCGGCGTAATATGATCTGCCCAATAGGGTGCTGCAATCCCTGTTACTGCTGGAATAAAAACGCCATTTGTTTTTGTCTCAACACACCTGTCATGCCAAAGCATCTCCTTGTGGGGTATTCCCAATTCCTGTTCTAATCTATAAAACAAAGAATTACAGGCATTAATTGTGCCTTCGAGTAAATAATGCCTTTGTGATTTATCGGAATACAAAACGCTGCTGATTAATCCATCTACATGGCTAGTATTTTGTCCTGCATTAATTTGAACCGATCCAGATGTTCCAAAATTCATCGCCACCGTCCCGGGGATATAACCGCCCTGCCCAATTAGGGCTGCTTGTTGATCGCCAATAACGACTTGCAATGGAATTCTTAAGCCATCAATTTTTAAAAATCCAAAATTGTGGAGGGATGGCACTAACTGGGGGAGGCAATGCTCTGGAACGCCAAATAAGGTCAATAATTTTTGATCCCATTGGCAAGTGTCCAAATCCATCATTATAAAACGGGAAGCAATAGTTTCATCAATAACACAATTTCCTGTTAAAAATTGGGTTAGGTAAGCGCTAATTGTACCAAATATTGCCGTGCCAGATTTTAATTTATTTTTTAAGCTTTTTGACTGATGAATGAGATGGGCAAACTTTGGTCCGCCAAAATGAGCATTGAGCGGAGCACCGGTTGTTTTAAAAATATTATCGGAATGGGTTTTTAAATTCTCAACAATATCAGTAGCACGTCCGTCTTGCCAACTTAATGTGGGTGTGAGGGGTTTTAATGATTTTCGATCCCAAAATAAAAAGGTCGATCGCTGGAATGCCATTCCAGCGGATGAGATAATTAATTCTTTTTGAAGGGAAAAACGAACGGCTTTCAGGATTAATTTTTTACAAGAGTTAGCAATCTCCTGCGCATCGGCTTCTGCAAGTCCCGATTTTGGATGTTTTAAAGTATGCTTATCACGGGATTTGAATATGACATGATTTAATGAATTAAATAAAAATACTTTTGTTGAGGAGGTCCCTTGGTCGAGGACCAAGGTGATATACTTTGAAGCTGGCTGAAAATCAGCCGGAGACATTCACGTCGTAAATTTCTTCAAATTCTTCAGTTTTTATCATACGAATCGCATCCCAAGTGAGTTTTGTACATACCTTGGCACAAATCTGGCAGCCAATACATTCATCATGGCGAACTTGAACAGGCGGAATTGGTATGCCATATTTTTCAATAGGAACTGGTTCGATGCAATCCACGGGACAGAAAGGGACACAGACCTGACATCCTGTGCAATTGTCTTCATCCACCACAGCCATGAGTTTCGGTTTCTTCTTCTTGAAATTAACTTTCTCTGCCGGGTCGGGAACTGTTTTATAGTGATCGTATGTTTTATTGATAGCCATTGTAATTAACTGATTTAAGTGTTGGGAAGTTAAATGAATTTAATTTTTATCACCAAAAGGCTTTTTGCCTATTATAAAAAGTAGTTTAATTTGTCGGACGCTTTGAAAACATATTTAGGAGAAAACAATGGCATACATTATAGCTGAACCATGTGTTGGTACTTGTGATACTGCTTGTGTAGAAGTTTGTCCCGTAGATTGTATCCATGGGCCTGAGAATAAAACAGGAGCTGGTGCTGAAGTAAAAGAGGCTGGATTTGACCCGGAAGGCAAAATGCTTTACATTGATCCAGAAGAATGCATCGATTGTGGTGCATGCGAGCCCGAGTGTCCCGTAGAAGCCATCTTTGAGGAAAGTGAAGTCCCCGAAGAATGGAATAAGTACATTAAAATTAACTATGATTATTTTGGCCGCGAGTATTCGGGTTAAGCATTAATCAAAAATATAAATTAAAACGGCTGTTGGTTTTTCAACGGCCGTTTTTTTTACCATCCTATGAATAAAAATCAAGTATTAGAATTATTAAAATCTGTTAATTATCCCGGGTTTAGCAGGGATATTGTCTCTTTTGGTATGGTGGACGATGTTATAATTGACGGAGATTCTGTTAATATTGCATTAAAAATCACCACCCAGAATGAAGATAAAAAAGAATCCGTAATTGGTGATGTGACTGAAACACTGAATAAAACCGGTGCATTTCAAAATGTAATTGTTTCAATTAAAGAGGGCACTCCTGTAGCTACACCATCACAGGCACCTCAATCTCCTGGCCAACAGCCGGCGGCCCCATTAGAAGGCATAAAACATATTATTGCAGTGGCAAGTGGCAAAGGTGGCGTAGGGAAATCCACCGTTGCTGCCAACTTGGCACTGTCGCTCAAAGGGAAAGGGTTTTCTGTTGGTCTTTTAGATTTGGATATTTATGGCCCGTCCTTGCCAATAATTTTAGGTATTAATGAACAACCTCCATTGACACAAGACCGTAAACTTATTCCTTTAGATCACATGGGATTAAAAATTATGAGTTTTGGTTTTATCAGTGGAAACCAAACACCCGTGATTTGGCGCGGCCCCTTGGTGGCACGAATGACAGAGCAGTTTTTTCGTGATGTTGTGTGGGGAGAACTAGATTATTTGATCTTGGATCTTCCCCCTGGAACGGGAGATGTGCAACTTACACTTACCCAAAAACTGAAAATTGACGGTGCAATTATTGTAACAACTCCTCAGGATATTGCTTTGGCAGATGTTCGTAAAGGCGCTGATATGTTCAAAAAAGTGCATACGCCTGTTCTAGGAGTGATTGAAAATATGTCCGGACTTTTTTTGGAAGGTCAGGTTGATAATGGGAACAAAGTATCCATTGAAGGGCAAGAAGTAGATGTTGATTCAGATGGTCGATTTGCCATTCGCGTTGATCTTTTTAAAAGGGGTGGTGGCAAATTAGAAAGTGAACGATTGAATGTGCCCTTGTTAGGTGAGATTCCAATAGCGCAGGAAATTGTTGAAGCCACTGATGCAGGAGAGCCTATCGTTAGTAAAAGTCCCGAAGCGCACGTATCTAAAATATATCGATCCATTGCAGAAAAGGTTGTGAACATTCTAAACTGATGTTCAATTATTTTACAGAAATTATTGCACTTATTTTTCTGGGATTTGCAATTATTTATCCTTGCTTTCTTTGGATAACACCCCGGAAAAATATAGATCAAGGGTTCTATCGTTTTAATTTGGGAATGTGCTGTATCGTGGGTGCTATTGGCGCCACGGCATTTCATTTTCTAAATCCTGATATAGTAGCTGAATCATATGTTTGGGTTTGGTTTGCATCTTTAATGCTCATTACAGCGTTATACTGGAATTCCGAAAACGTTAACAACATGATCATTACGGCCATTGCAATGCTCGGGGCGGGTACAATGATACGGATTGTTTTCGTCGTTGCGCCGGAACTTCATCAGCATGCTGTTTGGTTTACTCTCCTATTGGGTTCTGCTATTACGGCAGCGGTAATTTTTGCAATGATATTGGGTCATTGGTATTTAAATGTCATCGCACTTCCAATTCGACTTTTAAAAAATGCAACAGTTACCATGTGGGGATTATTAGCCATTCGCACCATTTGGGATATAGTTTATCTTTCTACGGATACTTATGTAGACACTTACGGCATTACCCACAATATTTGGGCATTTATGGCACGTTTTGATGGATTTCTCTTGGGCGTGGCATTTTTTATGGGGAACTTGGTTCCTATTGTTTTAAACGTGTTTATTTGGCGTACGTTAAAACTCCAAGCCACTCAAAGTGCCACAGGATTACTATATGTGTCTGTGGTAGCAGTTCTTTTTGGCGACTTATTATTTAAATATTATTTGCTTCAATTTGGGTTTTTGGTGTGAGTCAACTTGATTGTGAAGTCTGTAAAAAGACACAATCATTTTCAAATGCAGTCCAATGTGGCGAATGTAATAATCCTGCTCTCTTTGAAAATATTTTGGATTTTAAAGAGTGTCCCATCTGCGGATCTAAGCACCTTTATCGGAAAAAAGATTTCAATCAAGCCATTGGATGTATTATCATTTTAATCGGTGCCTTATTAGTTCCGTGGACTTATGGGTTGAGTTTACTTATTCTTTCTTTTATCGATTATCTACTCTATCGTCGGATAAAAGATTCAGTGGAATGTTACAAGTGCAAGTCAGAATTTAAAGATGTAGTTGTGCCAGAATCGTTAAAACCATTTGATCACCATATGGCAGAACAGTATGAATCTCAGTATTAGAATATATTGATTATTCGTTGATTGCGCCTCTCTGAAAGAGTAACTTCGCCCGCTGTTTTTCAGATTTTTTTGTGAAACCCAGATTGTGTCTAAATCATTAAGAAAAAAAATTATCGAGTTTGGAGATTTGCCAGCTCATATTGCCATAATTATGGATGGAAATGGTCGTTGGGCTAAGTCCCGAAGCCTTCCTCGTGTTGCGGGGCATGGTGAGGGCATAAATTCTGTCCGTGAAATTGTACGTGTATGTGGAGAGATTGGCATATCCCATTTAACGCTTTATACTTTTTCCAGTGAGAATTGGAATCGTCCAAAAAAAGAAGTTTCTGCCATTATGATGCTATTATTGGGAACCATAAAGAAAGAGATAAAGAATCTTCATAAAAATAATGTCCGCCTTTCTACTATCGGGAATCTAGACGATTTACCGAAGAGTTCTAGACAGGGGATGTTGGATGGCATAGAGATGACAAAAAATAATACAGGATTAAATTTAATCCTGGCATTGAGCTATGGCAGCAGGCAGGAACTATTAAGGGCATTCAATCGTATTGCAGATAAGATTTTATCAGGTGAAATGAAACAAGATCATATAACAGAAGAAACATTCTCCCGTGAATTATATACGGCAAATATTCCTGATCCGGATTTGTTAATTCGAACGGGTGGAGAACATCGTATAAGTAATTTTTTATTATGGCAATCTGCCTATACAGAATTTTATTTATCAGATATTTACTGGCCCGATTTCAGGGAGAAGGAATTGCTAAATTCAATTCTCGATTACCAATCACGCCAACGACGTTTTGGCCAAACGGGTGAACAGGTCTCCGCATGAAAAAAATAGTTTTATTAATCTTTATTACTTTTGCAGTTTCTCAGGCCCCCCCCTCTTTTAAACTAAAAGAGGTCAGCGTGGAAGGCAATGTTGAAACCAGTAAAAATATGGTGCTATATACGGCCGGATTGCAAAACGGTCAGGAAGTCTCATCAGAAGATTTCCGCCGCGCAGTAAAACGACTTTGGGAATTAGGCGTTTTTAGCAATATACAAATACATTTTGATGGTGATTCACCAGAAGGAATTGACATTACGATTGAGGTTGAAGAATCTCCCGTGTTAGGGCAGATAGTTTTTAATGGTAACAAAAAGATTAAAGATCGAAAGTTCAAAGATGAAATCTCTTTCCAGAGAGGAATGCGAATTAAGCCGAACTTTATAACCAAAACGATCAATAAAATAAAAGCGCTGTACATGGAAGATGGCTACTTCCTGGCCGAAGTCTCAGGTGAAATGAAGCTGGCCGAAGATGGAAAACAGGATATAGTTTTTACGATTCACGAAGGGAAAAAAGTAAAAATAAAGGACATCGTGATAAAGGGTAATTCCAATTATTTTGGATGGATTGCCTCAAAATCATGGATTCCAATGCCAAAGTTTTTTCGTAAAAACCTTACCCTCGGAAAATTAAGATGGCAGTTGAAAGAAACCAAAATTCGTAAATGGTGGAAATTTTGGGCGCCCGCTTAT
This sequence comes from Candidatus Neomarinimicrobiota bacterium, assembly GCA_018647265.1. NCBI lineage: Bacteria > Pseudomonadati > Fidelibacterota > Fidelibacterota bacterium. Next base: position 22,981 of record JABGTK010000131.1, read on the forward strand.
GATGAGAAAAAATTCAAAGAAGATCTAGATATCTTGACCACATTTTATAAAGATGAAGGATACAGAGATTTTTCTATTTTATCCGATTCTGTATATTATAGTCCTAAGAAAAAAGGATTGATTGTTCATATAAATATAGATGAAGGAAATCGTTATATATTTAGAAATTTCACTTGGGAAGGTAATGCCCTCTACGATACTGAAATCCTTGAAAGTACTTTAAACTTACAAAAGGGAGATTTCTTCAGCAAAACTGGGTTCGAAGAAGCGCTATATCAAAAAGTTCAAAGTTTATATATGGATCGGGGATATTTGTACAGCAGTATTGAGCCTTTCTTTACCCCCGTTGGTGAAGATTCTATTGATGTACATTTTTCCGTTACGGAGAACAATGAAGTTTTTATACGCAATATCAACATTTATGGAAATGATAAAACACGGGAAAATGTCATTCGCCGTGAGCTTGATGTTTTTCCCGGCGATTTGTTTAGACGCACATTGTTGCAGCGCAGTATGCGAAAACTTCATGTTTTAAATTATTTTGATCCCACATCTCTTAATCCGAATGTTGTTCCTGTTGACGAAGATGAAATTGATTTAGACATTACCTTGACTGAAAAATCTTCGGATAAAGCCAGTGCGAATATTGGCTTTACGGGTATTTACGGAATGACCGGTGGTGGAAACCTAGAATTCAATAATTTTTTGGGTAAAGGGCAAGTTCTCTCATTTGGCTTTGATGTGGGAACGCAAGTGTCTGTCTATAACAATTATGGTAAGCCCGGGAAATATGAAAGTCTGAACCTGCGTTTCATGGACCCCATGTTTAAGGATACGCCAAATCGGATTGGTTTTTCTCTATTTTATCAGTTCAGAGGTCAGGGAAACTCCTACTATTTTTATCCATTTGACCAACGAACAAGAGGTGGATCTATTCAGTGGGGTCGCCGATTGAAATGGCCTGACGATTATTTCCGGGCCTATTGGGAATTGACTGTTCAAAGAAGAGAATATATGGGTGACGATGAAGTGTTGTCTGAATATTTTGGTAGTTTCAGAGAATCAACGGGAATCAATATCCGACAATCTATTAGTCGTGATAGTCGAGACAGAGCAGAATTTCCAACCCAAGGCTCTAGTGCAACATGGGTTTCAACATTTTCCGGGGGAATATTAGGTGGGGATGAAAATTACCATAAACATGTTTTAACTTTAGATTGGTATACGCCTACTTTTTGGAAATTTGTATTAACAAGTTCATTAAAAATTGGCACTATCCGCAAATTAAGTGTTGCTGGCGGTAATTTCACATACATACCACCCTATGAAAGATTCATTATGGGTGGAAACGGTATACCGTATGGGAATATGTTGAGAGGGTATCCGGATAACTCTATAGGTCCGACAACATCACAAGGGCGCGCAATAGGTGGAAATACCATGTTGAAATATTCGACAGAATTTAGAGTTCCATTCTCTGAAAATCCGGTAGTTTACGGCATGCTTTTTGCTGAGGCCGGGGGCGTGTGGGACGATACAAGACTTATGCAATCAATGGGATTCCCAAGGAGGAATTCATTAGAACTTAAACGGTCCGCTGGTATCGGGATCAGATTCTTTATGCCTATGATCGGAATGCTCGGTTTCGATATGGGGTATGGTTTTGACGATATTGCCGGCGATGGCCAACCCCAGGGATGGGAATACACAATCATCTTTGGAAGGTAATCATTAAATCAAGGAGGAAAAAGTGATTAGAAAGACAATCACCACAATAGGTATTATGGCAATAATGTTGCCGGTAATGCTTGTCGCACAAAATAAAATTGGATTTGTTCAATCAGACCGTATTCGTGCGGAATATGAAGAATTCAAAGATGCAGAAGCCCAGCTTCAATTGGAATACCGCCAGGTAAATGCTCAGTACAATATGATGGTCATTGAACTGGATAGTATTAAACAGGCCTTTGAAACACAACGGCTCATGAGTAGCCCCGATTGGCGTAAAGAAAAAGAAGCTGAAATTGTTTCAAGAGAGCAGACAATCCAAAAATTTCAAGTAACAATGGTTGGGCCAGAAGGTGAGCTTTATCGCCGCCAAGCACAATTAGAATTTGATATTCTTTCAAAAGTAAAGCGTGCTGTGGATAAAGTTGCCGCTACAAAAAACATCGATTTTATTATTGATGGTTCTGTGGCATTACTCTATGGTAATCCAACATATGACTTAACCGATGATGTTTTATTTGAATTACGCAAATACAATGTTTCGGATGACAAAGATTCTGCTAACGAAAAATAACTTCGCCAGTTGGCTACTTTAAAAGAACTTGCTGACGTTGTGCAAGGCGCAGTTGTTGGCGATTCTAATATGGATATTGCAGGTGTTTCCACCGTTCAGGAGGGAAAGCCGGGCACAATTACTTTTGTTGCCCATCCAAAGTATTTTAAATACGCTGAATCGACAAAAGCTTCCGCAGTAATTGCATCCAGCAATGAAATGCTTGGGGGTAAAGATGGCATAATTGTGGATAAGCCTCAATTGGCTATTGCCAAGGTGTTGGAATATTATTCACCTCAATATCCAAAGCAAAAGGGTGTTCATAAAACAGCACTTGTTGATCCATCAGCGAAGATTGGTGATGGTGTTTCAATTGGCCCGAATACAATTATTGAAAGTGGTGTAACCATTGGAGAGAATGCAATTCTTGGGGCCAATAATATTATTCATTCAGATTCAGTTATCGGGGTTGATTCTGAAATAAAACATAATACTACTTTTTATCACCGCACCATTATTGGTGACCGGTGTTTAATCCATTCCGGCGCTGTTATTGGGTCTGATGGATACGGCTTTGTCAGCGACAAAGACATCCATTTTAAGATTCCACAAAATGGAAAGGTTGTTATTGGGAATGATGTGGAAATAGGTGCAAATTGTACGATAGACCGAGGGACAATTGGCGATACCATCATAGAAGATATGTGTAAATTTGATAATGGTGTACAAATTGCCCACAATGTAACCATTGGTAAAGGTTGTTTGCTCACGGCGCATGTTACCATCGCTGGGAGTTCAAAAATTGGAGAATTCTGTATTTTCGGCGGGCAAGCAGGCGCAATTGATCATGTTACGATTGGGGACCGTGCAATTTTTGCCTGTTATACAGCAGTCATGAAAGACCTTCCGGGTGGGAAAATTTATTCAGGTGCCCCGGCACGTGAAATAAAAGAAAAAAACCGCCGAGATGCTGTTCATGTAGAGGTTAAGCAGTTGAAAAATCGACTAAAAAAAATAGAAGAAAAATTAGAAGTAGCGCTATAAATGACCCCAATTAAATATCAGCGTACAATAGGGAAAGAGGCCTCTTGTGTAGGCGTCGGTCTTCATACTGGCGTTGAAACAAAGATTACCTTTAAACCTGCACCTGACGATTTTGGTATTCGGTTTAAGCGAATGGATGTGGATGGATGTCCAGAAATCCGTGCTGATATCGATCATGTTGTTGACATATCCCGGGGGACAACCATTGAAGAAAATTGTGTTCGAATCCATACCGTCGAGCATGCTCTTGCCGCTTGTGTAGGAATTGGTCTCGATAATGTCCTCATTGAATTGACTGCAAAAGAACCACCCGTTATGGATGGCAGTGCATTAGATTTTGTAAAGGTATTACTCAAGGCAGGAATTGTAAAGCAAAATGCCACGCGTAATTATCTCCATATTGATGAATCGGTTGGTTATTCAGATCCAGAACGGGGTGTTGATATTCATATTATGCCTTCGGACCAATTCCGAATTACGTTTATGATTGATTATAAATTCCGTTCGTTGGGAACTCAATTCACCACTATGGATGAATTAGAGAAAAATTTTGCTGAAAAAATTGCACCGGCACGAACATTTTGTTTTTTAAGCGAAGTAGAAACTTTAAAAGAAAATGGTCTTATTCAAGGTGGAAATCTCGATAATGCAGTTGTTATTGTTGATAAAGAAATTGATCAAGCTGAAGCTGATAACCTCCGAAATCTTTTTGGTATTAAACAGGAAATAAGTTTGGGGGCCAATGGTCTCTTGAATGGGAAAAAATTACGGTTTGAGAATGAACCTGTTCGCCATAAGGCGTTAGACCTAATTGGGGATTTAGCCCTTTTGGGCATGCCGCTCCAAGGCCATGTGATTGCTTCTAAAAGTGGTCATGCTGCCAATGTTGAATTAGTAAAGCGAATTAAAAAAGTTTATGAAAAGAAAATACAACAACAACGATTTAAAAAATCCTCAGTTTCAAATTATATTTATGATATTAATTCAATTTTAAAACTTCTTCCCCATAGATATCCATTTGTTCTGGTCGATCGGATTGTTGATATTACGCCCGGCGAAAAGCTAACGGCTTATAAAAATGTAACAATTAATGAACCCTTTTTCCAGGGACATTTCCCTACTCAACCAGTTATGCCCGGTGTTTTGGTATTAGAAGCCATGGCGCAAGCAGGAGCTTTTTTAGTGCTTAACAGCATTGATGATCCTATGAAAAAGAATATGTTTTTTTCAGCCCTGTCCGAGGCAAAATTCCGCCATCCAATTATTCCAGGAGATCAACTCCGCCTTGAAATGAAACTTGCTAAGTTTAAACTTGGCACTGCATTGTTTGAGGGTAAGGGATATGTGGGTGAGAAGCTTGTGGCAGAAGGTAAGTTGAGAGCTACGGTGGTGGACCGGGCTGGAGCCTGATTCCATCTCCATTCATTCAACTGCAATTATTTCCCCTAGGGCCAATCTTGGCCAAAATGTATCAGTTGGCGCCTATACAATAATTGAAGATAATGTTGTTATCGGTGACGGCACCTCCATTGGAAATCACAATACAATCTGTACTGGGACAATCGTAGGGTCTGATTGTACAATTTATCACAATTGCTCTATTGGTGAAGCACCCCAAGACTTAAAATATGCTGGCGAAGATACAAAAACGATTATAGGTAACAATGTTCTCATTCGCGAATCTGTTACAATCAACCGTGGGACAATTGCATATGGGAAGACTGAAATTGGAGACAATGTTTTATTAATGGCTTGTGCACAT
>JABGTK010000132.1 GCA_018647265.1 Candidatus Neomarinimicrobiota bacterium
AATGCTGATTAAAAAAGCTTACAGGACGTATTTTATGTCAAGAATGAATCGTACTGATGCATTGAATAAAATTAAGGCTGAATTACCGGTCACCAATGAAATTAAAATAATTATCAAATTTATTGAATCCAGTGAACGGGGTATTATTTAATTCCAAATTTCCCGGAATTGGGGCAATGCGATTTATTTCTTTCATTTTTTTCATTTCCATTTCAGTGGGACAATGGACCTCTTTTAAATTGGACGATTTGTCTGATTATTCGAAAGATTCTCCATATCTTTATCGAACGGCAGGCCTCACTGCCACACACCATTTTACCATGGCAATAAATGGAGAGAATAGAATTACCTATGGTGGTTCGTTACTTAAAGGCATTTCTGCCAATGGAATTATGCCAACTCTTCATAGCCAAATTAAAGTGTCTTGGAATTTGACATTAAGGGGAAGAATGGCGGCATATTCAGGAAAAGAAGGGGCTGTTCAAATGTTTGGCTGGGGAGTAACGTTAAAGCCAGGGAAAAAAGAAGAACCATCTAAATGGATTATTAATTATGACTCTGGACATTTGAACTCCTACGATGAAGTAAAAGTGTCCTCTCTGCAGGTAATGGCTGTTCGTGAATTAGTTTGGAATAAAAATCCAATATTCCTTGGTATTGGATTGAACATCTTAAAAGCAGTTCCGTATGAATCAGCAGGTGTTAACTTTCAGGGGAAAACAGAAATTCAAACTAATTTAATTTCAATTGGAACGGCTATTTCATTTTCAGGATTTAAAGCAATCCCACAAATTTTAGTTGGCCCGGGGTTTTCGATGATATCTTTGAGTTTGGCAGGTACATTCTAATTATGAAAAAAATATCCATTCTCGGTTCTACCGGTTCTATCGGCGTCAATGCACTGAATGTGATTGATAACTTAGGTGATGAGTTTGATGTTTCTGTCCTTAGTGCAAATAAAAATGGACAACTATTAGTTGACCAAGCAATAAAATATCGTCCAGATGCAGTTGCCATTATTGACGATGAGGCAGCCAAATACGTTCAATCAGAATTAAAAGAATCGGGGGTTTCGGTTTTTAAGGGTCGTGAAGGCCTTTTAGAATTAGCCAGTCAAAGTGACTTGGATATTATGCTAAACGGATTGGTTGGATCTTCGGGCATGGCACCCACATTAAATGCTGTAAAAGCAGGTGTTGATGTGGCCCTGAGTAATAAAGAGAGTTTGGTCATGGCCGGTGATATTATTGAGCAAGAAAAATTGAAATCCGGGGCAAAAGTATTCCCAGTAGATAGTGAACATTCTGCCATTTGGCAATGTCTTGCTGGTGAATCAATGGATGATATTGAACAAATTATTTTAACGGGAAGCGGCGGCCCCTTTCGTAGGCGAAATATTAAAACATTCAAGGATGTAACGCCGGCTGATGCTTTAAAACATCCCAACTGGGATATGGGTCGCAAAATTACCATTGATTCGGCCACAATGATGAACAAAGGATTAGAAGTCATTGAAACGCGTTGGTTGTTTGGGTTGGGTGCAGAAAAAATCGATATTGTAGTTCATCCACAATCCATCATTCACTCTATGGTAGAGTTCAAGGATAAATCTGTGAAAGCGCAATTGGGTATACCGGACATGAAGGTTCCAATTCAATATGCCCTCACATATCCACGTCATGCACCGGCAATGTGGGAATCATTAGACTTGGTGAAAGTGGGCTCCCTAACTTTTGAAGCACCGGACTTAACCCGCTTCCCATGTATTGGACTAGCCTACAATGCCTTAAAGCAAGGGGGTACAGCATCAGCAATACTCAATGTTGCCAATGAACAATCTGTTTATCGTTTTTTAGATGGCGAAATTGGGTTCATGGAAATTCCTGAAATTATAGAAAAAGCATGTGACGCTCACGAATGGGTTGAGCATCCATCCTTGGAAGAATTATTAAATCTTGAAAGCTGGGGGATGAATTTTGTTAATTTATTTGAAAGCCGATATATTTAGGTGAAAATCTTTATTACATTGTTAGGGGAAGAATAGAAAAATATGACAACTTTAATTGCAACAATCATTTTACTCGGTGTTTTGATATTTATTCATGAACTGGGTCATTACTTAGCCGCCCGATCCATCGGCGTAAGGGTAGAGAGATTCTCTATCGGATATCCGCCGCGCCTTATGACATTTACATCAATTTCTGATGGATGGGAATTTCGCTTTTTCTTCTATCATAAAAATGAGGATGGAAAGTGGGCATGGGGTCCGGTTAAATCAACTTCAATCTCTCGCCCGGGAAGAAAAGGAAGCGGAACGGAATATTGTTTTGCTGTCATCCCCTTTGGCGGATATGTGAAAGTAGCCGGAGTGATTGATGAAAGTATGGATGCAACTTTTGAACATAAACCCTATGAGTTGATGAGTAAAACCAAACTGCAGCAAATCTGGTTTATGAGTGCTGGTGTCATCATGAATACTCTTTTGGCATTTATTATATTTACTGGGTTATCAAATTATAGTGGAAAGCCAGTTATCTCTAATGAACCAGTTATTAATGAATTGCTCCCAGGAATGCCTGCCGAAATTTCTGGATTAAAATCAGGGGATGAGATTAAAGCAATTGAAGGAAATAAGATTTTATCTTGGGATGACCTAACTAAAGAAATTCATCAAAGACCCAATCAACAAATTAATTTAACCTATTCACGTGGCGATGAATCCAAATCGATTTCGTTAGAATCCAGTTTCCAGTTGAATCCCACAACTGGCGATACAGTTGGTGTAATTGGTATTTATCCAAAATTTGAATATCAGCCCGTAACTTTTACTGAAGGTGTGAGTATGGGCGCTATGGCCACAGCTAGAGGATTTGGTATAATAATTCTTTCCATAAAAATGCTTACATCAGGGCAGGCTTCCATTAAAGAATTGGGTGGGCCGATTATGATTGCCCAATTGGCAGGTGAAACAGCTAAGGCGGGTTGGATTCCCTTTTTATCCCTAATGGCATTAATCAGTTGTAATCTTGCCTTTTTAAATATTTTGCCGATCCCGGGATTGGATGGTGGTCACATTTTTATTACTTTAATTGAAGGTATAATCCGCAGACCTCTTTCAATGAAAATGCGAATGGCAATTCAACAAATCGGAATGGTCCTTTTACTGATGTTGATGATTACAGTAATTGTAAATGATGTGGGGAGGTTATTGGGGAATTAATTATTACTGATTTTTTTCAATAACAGAGTCATGGACCCAAATTTCATTTTTATGTGAATTTTTACCGGTAAGCGTTTTTCATCGTCACTGAGCCATATCTGCATATCGCCGGCGTTTTTGAACAAGTTTTTTCCTTCTCTGAATGGCCGAACTACCTTACAGGAAAATGTTCCTGCTGGAGATCGAACAATCTCTTTCCCCGTCATTTGTAAATTATAGTGTATTATTTTTTTCCCTTCAAAAGATGAAAAGGACATCACCTCTTTTTCTTTCAAAGGAATTGTTCGTAAATAGTAAAACATAGAAAAAGGGTCTCTTGCTTTAAAGTCAATTTTAACTTCTTTTGTCCCTGTTTGTGCTACCGATCGATCATAATCAAAAATGACATCAATTTTCTTTTTATAACTTCCCTCGCGGATGTTTTTTTTTAAGCGATGAGTAAACAATTGATCCTTATCCATCCAAATATCAATTTGGTCCCGGATTTTAAACAGTTGGTTTGCGAGTCCTTTGGTTCGCGCAGAAAAAGAAACATGGTATGTATCATTCCCGTTTACCTTTTCAATTCCGGTTACCTTTAATTCGGAGTATCCAACTGGAATGAAATTAAATTCCGCTGAATATTTTAAGGATTCCCCAACTTTAAATGGTATATCCTGAGACCAGGAGGATGATAAAATTAAAAAGAAAAATAGAAGGATTTTCAAGATCGGATAATTTTTAGTTTTGATTTTTCAAGCTTATAAATTGTTGAACCGCTGGATTGCGGAATGTTGCCATCGTCAATCAGCAAATCGATTTCTGAACCAAATTCAGATATAATTGTATCCGGTTCATTTAGTGGTTCTTTCCCCGCTCTGTTTACAGATGTTGTCGTAATTGGGAATCCCAGCTTATCACAAAGATTGGGGCCAAAGGGATGGGCGGGAATCCGAATACCCAAGGTACCATCCTTGCCCATTATTGATGGGTGAACGATTCCATTTTTAACCGGTAAAATAATGGTGGTTGATCCGCGTAAATATTGTTTTACCATTTTCCAATCTTCATAAGATATATCTGCCCAGGAAAAAACAGTATTTGAATTAGGCGCAATAACGCTTATGGGCGCCTTTCGCCCTTTAATTTTGTTTAGCCGAGCAATGGCGTCTTTATTGCGCGCATCCACACCAAACCCATATAACGTATCGGTGGGGTATACTATTACGCCTCCAAACAGGATTGCATTCCCTGCCGCATTGGTGGCATGTTCAGAAGATGTATCAATCCGTTCTGTAGTTTTCTGATTCATGCTTTTGCTTTGGTTTTCCATTTTCGGTGAAACCAAAAATAATGATCCGGAAATTCCCGAACTTTTTCTTCCAGCAAATTGGTATATGTTTGGGTAATTGTTTCAATGGAGGTGCTGCCATTCAATTCTATTTTTGAGAATGAAACAACTATGGTGCCGTCTTTTTCTCTATGGGCTACAGAAAAAACCATGGGGGCGCCGGATCTCATGTGAAAGATGGCTGATCCTTTCGGGGTGGAGGAAGATTGACCGAAAAACTTAACAAATACACCACGCTTTTTGGCATCCTGATCGCTGGCCAAAATAAGCATATTATTCTCTTTCAATAGCTTGTACATGTTATCTAATGATGATTTTCGATATAAGTGTTTCATCCCATAAGATTCTCGCAATTCCTGAAAAAATATATCTGCGCCCCGATTTCCTTGTCGTTGAATGATTCCCCAGACGGGATATCCATTTTTACCCAGCCAGGAACCCAATATTTCCCATAACCCAAAATGGCCAGTGATAATAATGACACCCTTCCCTTTTTTAGATGCTTCATCAATAATATGCTGATTTTCTACACGAAAATTGAGTGATTCATAAGATCGTGGCAATGCCAGAAATTCCATAAAATTGGAGCTGACCAAACGATAGGTCCCTTTTAATACATTGTTGATCCAAGAGTCACTTTTGTCCGGGAAAGCTAATTTAATATTTTGGAAGGCTTGTTCTTTGCGGACGGGAATACGGTTAAAAGCGAAAGCGCCCAATTGGTTAGCTAGGCGTGATCTTGTTAAATTGGGTAATCGGCGCATTCGTCTGGAGATCACATGTAAGAGCCGATAAGTGAATTTATCTTTGAGGGTCATAAATGGTTCTTGCCGGGTTATTCCGGCGCATGAGAAATTACTTTAATTTCCCGTTACCATCATTGTTTTTATCGAAGATAACGGCTAAACTCAAGGGAATGAAGAAGCGCATATTATTCACACTTATTTTATTGGCCTCCTTTGGGCACACCCAGATTGTCTACAAAGTACCCATTCATGATACCATTGATCTGGGTCTTCCTCCCTTTATTGAACGTAGCATTAAGATGGCAGAAGCTGACAGCGCAGACGTGATTATCTTTGATATAGATACCTTTGGCGGACGATTGGATGCGGCTACCCAAATCAAGGATGCTATCCTAAGTTCTAAAATTCCAACTATTGCTTTTATCAACAGACGGGCAATTTCTGCTGGTGCCTTGATTTCTCTTTCCTGCGATAAAATAATTATGACAAGTGGTGCTACTATCGGTGCGGCCACGGCAGTAGATATGTCAGGGAAAAAGGGAAGTGAAAAAGTTATCAGCTACATGCGGGAAGAAATGGCTGCTACTGCAGAAAGCCGCGACCGCAATGTGGACATTGCCAAAGGCATGGTTGATGAAGAGCTTTCTTTTACCCATTTGGTGATAGATGGGGACTCTATTGAAGTGTTGGATCTTGAAGGACGTAAAGAAGGTAAGCTTATTACACTCACGACCGAATTAGCTATAAAGTATAAAATTGCTGATGATGAACAAGAAACTTTTGAAGCATTACTCGCATCCTTAGAATTGGATGGTGCTGAGATAAAAAGCACTGGGGAGAACTGGTCCGAAGCATTTGTCCGGTTTTTAACCAACCCTGTTGTTGCCTCATTACTAACAACATTTGGGTTTTTGGGTATTTTATTTGAACTCCAAAGCCCTGGATGGGGTATTCCCGGTTCCATAGGCCTGGTTTGCCTGACTTTATCTCTCGGCGCGTCGTTTATTGCGCGCTTAGCCACTATGACTGATATGTTGATTATTTTTGCCGGTATTGCATTACTCATATTAGAAGTGGTTGTCATTCCTGGTTTTGGGGTAGCGGGGATCGGCGGTATCGCCCTAATTTTATGGGGATTATATGAATTACTTTTGCCTGACACTCCAATTGGTCCGGAGGTAGAAGCAATGGCTTTATGGGGATTCATTATCGGAATTATAGGCGCATTAATTGGGTTGGTTTTATTATTTAAAATGATGACCAAAACGACATTTTGGCAAAAGCTTACTTCCCCAGGAGTAGAAGGCGCCGAAGCAGGCTATAGTACATCTGTAGGATGGGAAAATTTGGTTGGGATGGATGGTGAAACCCAATCTGATCTTCGTCCTTCCGGTTGGGTAAACGTGGATGGGCAGCGAATTTTTGTTGTTAGCGAAGGCAATTTTATTGAAAAGAATTGTAAAGTAAAAATCCTCTCGGTTGATGGAAACCGGGTGGTCGTTAGAAAACTGAACTCAGAGGAGTAGATCATGGATGTTATGGGAATTATCATGTTAGCATTTCTGCTAATTTTTGTTTTTTTGTTATTTTATTTTGTGCCGGTTGGAATGTGGATTCAGGGGGTGGTCAGTCTTGGCTTAGGCCGGATTACCATTATTGATCTGATCCGTATGCGTTTGCGAAAAATTTCACCACGCTTAATTGTAGATGGGGTGATCAATACCCACAAAGCTGGTTTAATTAATGTGAAAACAGATATGTTGGAAACACATTATTTGGCTGGTGGCAATGTTGTTAATGTTGTTTTCGCCTTAATTGCATCCGATAAAGCCAATATCTCTCTGACGTTTGAAACAGCTACGGCTATCGACTTGGCCGGCCGGGATGTGAAAAATGCAGTTGAAACAAGCGTATACCCCAAGGTGATAGATGCTCCTAGAGAAGGTTTCCTTTCGGCTGTAGCCAAGGATGGTATTGAGTTAAAAGCCAGGGCGCGTGTAACGGTTCGAACAAATATTCCCGGTTTAGTAGGTGGTGCCACCGATGATACCATTATAGCTCGTGTTGGCGAAGGAATTGTTAGCGCAATTGGCTCTTCTATCTCTTATTCAAATGTATTGGAAAATCCCGATAATATTTCAAAAGCAGTGTTATCTAAAGGTCTCGACGCTGGAACCGCTTATGAAATTCTTTCGATTGATATTGCAGATCTGGATGTGGGTAAAAATGTAGGTGCCCAGCTTCAAGCTGATCAAGCCGAAGCAGATCTTCGTGTGGCCCAGGCCAGGGCGGAAACCCGCCGCGCAATGGCTGTGGCAGAAGAGCAGGAAATGAAGGCCCGCACACAAGAAATGCAAGCCAAAGTTGTAGCATCTGAAGCAGAAGTGCCCTTGGCAATGGCTCAGGCATTTCGTGAAGGAAAATTGGGTGTATTTGATTATGTGAATATGAAAAATATCCAAGCTGATACGGATATGCGTGAATCAATTTCTGGTGATTCAGAAAGCGGTCCAACCAAGGCACCGGAGCGAGATAACAAATAAATGGATGGTCTCGGCTACTGGATTTTTTTAGCAGTAATGTACCTGCTGTCGGCGTTTATGAAAAAACGCCAACAGCAGGAAACCGATGTCGAGGATTCAGATACACAACCGAAAAAGAACCCGAATCCATTCCAGGCAGAATTTCTTCAGAATTTGTTTGGGGATATGAAAGATATTGTCCTTGAGCCAGAGCTAGAAAATGATGAAGAAATTGCAGATTTTGAATTAGAGGAGATTGGGTTAGAACAAAGTTCGGAGCCAAATCCTAACCCTGTTCATGAGGAACAGGATCACGTAGTATTTGAAGATTTGTCAAATCTTGACGCTGTCCATAAAAAACATCAATTTTGGAATGAGACGGATAAAAGGAAACAATCATTTAGGCCGCAATTCATTAATATGGATGATGTAAAACGGGCTATTGTGTTGAAAGAAATTTTAGATAAGCCCCGGGCGCTCAGAAAAAGGATACGATAATTTATTTAAACCTTCTGCCAGCAGGCATTCGGTTCTTCTTAAGTTAATTTTTCAATCAGTGATTCGATACTTTTTCGAAACGTTTCTTCAGTTCCGTCATTGTGGATAACAAAATCTGCCATATTAACTTTATCTTCTTCGGGCCATTGGAATTCAATTCGTTTAAGTATTTCTGCTCGGGAAAGTGTCTCGCGCCCTAAAGCACGTTCCATGCGGTGTTTTAATAAAGCTGTTATAACAACAACATAATCCAGGTGCGCATCATAACCGGATTCATAAATGAGGGCAGCATCTACAATAAAAATACCATGTTTGCCATCATCCAGAACGCGATTGAATTTTTTATCGATCAATTCATAAATATAAGGGTGGACAACCAAGTTTAGGCGCTGTTGGTGATCTTCGTCTTGGAAAGCAATGCGGGCTAATTTCTGCTTATCCACACGTCCCGCGCTATCAATAATATCAGTTCCAAATTCAGTAATTAACTCATGTTGAACAATTTCATTTTCTGTAATCAGTTTCTTTGCTTCTTGATCTGCGTCAAAGATATAGGCACCTAACGTTTCTAAAAATCGGCTGGCTGTACTTTTCCCACTGCCTATTCCACCTGTAAGTCCCACTCTGAGCACGTTATTGCAATACCTCTAAAATTCGCTCTGTAATTTCAGGAATCTCTCCTAGGCCATCCACTTCTTTCAATAGACTTTTTGTTTGATAGTAATTTAAAAGTGGTGCTGTTTGATCCCAATAGACTTTTTGACGCTGCCTAATAACTTCTGGTGTGTCGTCACTGCGTCCAGATTCCAAACCGCGATTTATCAGTCTTTGGACCAATTCATCCTCATCGGCCGCTAAGCTAATAGCTGCATCTAGAGAATGAGAGAGGATTTCCATAATTTCATCCAATCCGGTTGCCTGGGGAATGGTGCGCGGGAAACCATCTAAAAGATACCCCTTTTTGGCATCATCTTTTTTTAATCGGTTATTCATGATGCTCAACAATACTTCATCCGGGACTAGTTCACCGTTATTGATGAACGATTTTGCTTTATTCCCAATTTCAGAATTTGCAACCATTTCAGCCCGAAGAATATCCCCCGTTGATAAATGTATAATATCAAAATTTTCACAAACCAGTTTTGCCTGTGTACCTTTCCCAACACCGGGAGGACCTAAAAATATGAGACGCATTTACTTTCCTATTTTTTCTAAATGAGTATTCCTGCAACAGTCGCCGTTAGCCAAGACGCCAAAGCGCCACCTACCATTGCTTTTGTTACCAGTTTGGCTAAATCTTTTTTTCTTTCCGGAGCCATACCGCCGATACCGCCTAATTGAATTCCAATGGATCCAAAATTGGCAAATCCGCAAAGAGCATAACTGGCAATGATAGCTGTTCTTTCAGATATTTGCCCCGAGGCCATTATGACTTTCAAATCACCATAAGCAATCAATTCTGTGAAAGCGATCTTTTTCCCCATAAGTGTACCCATCATAGCGGATTCTTCCCAGGGGACGCCCATTGTCCATGCCAGAGGTTGAAAGATTAATCCTAACAATTGATCGATAGAAGTGTTGGCAAATCCGAGTAAATAATTGACCATGGCTACAATGGAAATAAAGGCTACCAGCATTGCGGCCACATTCGCAGCTAGTTTTAATCCATCTGTAGCACCGTTGCCTAGAGCTTCCATAGCGTTGGAACTGGTTTTTTCAATGTCAATTTTTATATCACCCATCGTTTCAGATATTTCGGTTTCCGGATAAATTATTTTTGCAATAACCAGAGCGGCTGGTGCAGACATGACCGATGCGGCCAAGAGGTGTCCTGCAATCCCGGGGATATCGGTTAGCCATTTTACGTAGATAGCCAAAACACCGCCGGCGACAGTGGCAAATCCACCCACCATAACGGCCATGAGTTCTGATTGGGTCATTTTACCGATGAATGGACGGATCATAAGCGGTGCTTCTGTTTGACCAACAAATATATTAGCCGAAACACTTAATGTTTCAGAACCGCTGGTTCCCATTGTTTTTTGCATAGCTTTTGCGATCCACCTTACCACAAACTGGATAATGCCCAAATGGTACATGACTGACATGAGGGCAGAAAAGAAAATTATTGTGGGTAAAGCCCGAAAGGCAAAGTTAATAAGTGCGGTGTGGAAACCCACATCCGGGACAAAAGAAGTAAAAAGGAAATTTCCGCCCGCATCAGAAAAACTGATAAGTTTTGAAATAGCCTTATCTAAAAATCCAAATACAGGTTTACCAATAGGTGTTTTTAAAATAAACAATGCAAAGGTGAGTTGAAGCCCCAAGCCCCAGCCCACAATTCGTAAGTTGATTTTTTTACGATTATTCGACATTGCAACCGCAATGCCCAAAAGGACTACAATACCTAAAAGACCAATCATTTATTCCTCCGGTGCTTCAAAACAATTTCTACAGCGCGCTTCATAGATATCTGCTTCCCCGATGACCACTTGTCCAGTTTCTTTGGTAATTCGCTGGCTGCAAGAAGCAGGATTTCCACACTGAATACAGATTGCGCGAAATTTATCCAAATAATCCGCTTCACACATGAGTGCTGGCATGGGCCCAAATGGGATGCCACGGTAGTCCGTATCGAGGCCAGCCACAACAACGCGTTTATTATTTTTCGCTAATTTTTTACACACATCAATAATTTCATCAGAAAAAAATTGCGCTTCATCAATTCCAATCACATCAATATCATCGGATTGATCAAGAATATTTTGGGCGTTTTTAACCATTCTGGACTCTAATTTGGATTGATTATGAGAAACCACGTGATTCGAACTGTATCGATCGTCGATTTGTGGTTTGAAAATTATGGTCTTCATTTTTGCAATTTCAGCGCGGCGAATTCGGCGAATTAATTCTTCAGTTTTTCCGCTGAACATGCTGCCACAAATTACTTCAATCCAACCGGCGTTTTTAGGTGTGAGTGTCATTTAATATTTTTCTAGTGAAACAGGCGAAATGCTCGAAAGTTTTATCTATGCTTATGAAAGAATTGCGTTAATCTTTGTTCTCAGGAGATCGATAGCTACCTTATTTTGGCCTCCTTCGGGTATGATAATATCGGAATAATATTTAGACGGCTCAACAAATTGTTGATGCATTGGGCGAACAGTTTTTAAATACTGCTCAATAACAGAATTGACTGTTCTACCTCGTTCTTCAACATCCCTTGAAAGGCGGCGAATGAAGCGAATATCATCGGGTGTATCCACAAAAATTTTAATATCCATTAATTCTCTCAAGGATAGATAATGAAGCGCCAAAATGCCTTCAACAACAATAACATGATGGGTGTCTACATTCCGTGTTTCGTCATTCCTTGAATGGGTAGAAAAATCGTAAATGGGCATTTTTATGGATTGACCTTTTATGAGGCTGATGAGTTGTTGATTAAACAATTCAATATCAATGGCATCGGGATGATCAAAATTTTGTTTATGACGCTCCTCTAAAGGGAGGTTTGAAATATTGCGGTAATAGGCATCTTGCTCTACCACTACCACTTCACCTTCGCCATATTCTTCTAACAAACTTTTGGCAATGGATGTTTTACCGGACCCGGTACCGCCGGAAATGCCGATTAATATAGGAGAAATACTCATTTTAACTTTGTTTCATCAAAAGGACTTGGAAGAAGATTTTTGCTTGTTGTTTCATTTACAATGCCATTCATATTACATATATAAATAGGAATGTCGCCGCATAATTCCCAGATAACCTGTCGACATGCACCGCATGGGAAGCCACCATTTTGGGTTGCAACTGCAAGTGTTTTGAATTGAGACTTGCCTTTTGCGATTGCAGTGAAAAGGGCTGTTTGTTCAGCGCAATTGGATAGGGGGTAACAAGCATTTTCCACATTACAGCCTCCAATGATCTTCCCATCCGATGTTTCCACAGCGGCGCCGACTTTATATTGGGAATAAGGAGCCCGTGCTTTATCCATCATTTCGATTGCGGTTTGGATTAATTTATTCATTTTTTCAATGTATTAAACCAGGCCAAGGCGCCGGTGTAAGATATAAATACAGAACTGCTATGGGTACCGCCGGGGATGGTAATCAATTCAATATCAGCCCCGTTCGCTTTAAGGCTGTCTCTAGCAATGACGGCATTTTGATATCCAACAGTAATATCATTTTCACCGTGAAATAATTTTATTGGCGCTTTGGGTGACCAACTTACCAAGCTGTTTTTCTCGTAGGCAGATTTCAATTCCTGTTCACCATTACCTAAAAAATCAGCAAGAAATTTTTCGGTAAATAGATCTTTAATCGTGGTGGTCAGTTCTTTATTTGCTTCACCGATGGTTTTTGATCCATCCATCAAATTGGGGATTTTTTCAGCATAGGGGTTTTGAAAAAATTCGCTGGGAGGGCGGTTCATGCCTTCAATTTCATTATAAGCCATATAGATAAAAGACAAATAACCAGGCTGTGAATAGGATTCCCTGCTCAATAAACTGGTTGATGAATGGCGCATATCGTAGGGGCCCGCCATGGGTGTTGAAGCTGTCACAGAAAATTCGTCGGCATATTTTTCTTCAATCAGTTTATGGGTCGCCATTGCAACATATCCACCTTCAGAATAGCCTGCCAGGAATAATTGACCATTATCATTAACATCATTAGCACAAAGCCAGTTTTTTGTAGCGCGAATTTTATCCACAACGGCTTCGGCAGCAAAGGCATGAATGTATGGATGGACAACATCAGTAGATACGCCCAAACCCAATAGATCGGGCGAAGAGCCAATATATCCAACTGAAGCAACAAACATGGCATCAAAGCCACGCAGTGGTGTAACTGAAGCAACATTGGTTCTTTTTGCTTCTGTGCCATGTTGACCGGAATAGATCGGGTATTTTTTTCCGTTGTGATCTTCATCCGGGACATAAATTGCGCCTGAGGCTAATCTTGGTTCCCCATTCCAATCCACCGTTTCATATATAATACTGTATACTTTTACATCAGTTACTGGGATGACACCAATGTCTATATTGTTTTGTTCGAGAAAATCCCTGAGAAAATCGGCTCCAATAGATCCCAGTGGAAGTACAGAGACCACATGGCCACGACCGTCGTCTGTGGTGGCGCAGTCTTCTGTCTTCGTTCCTTCACAAGCAAGAAGGAATAAAAGAGAGAGAATGGTTAGTTGTTTGAAATATTGTTTCATTTATAATCCCCTTATTTAATGTTCGAATCGGATGAGTTTAAAGGCTTGATGTAGCATGATGCCAGTAATAAATCCACCCACATGGGCGAACCATGCCACCCCTCCGGTGGTGTCTAAACCGAGACTCCCCATACCATTTGTCAGTTGATTGAAAAACCAGAAACCCAACACAATGACTGCCGGTACACGTATGGTGGTAAAAAATATTACAATAAAAATAAATACGTGGACACGGGCTTGTGGAAAGCGAATCATATATAATCCCAACACGCCTGCAATAGCGCCGGAGGCGCCCACCATTGGAATTTCAGAACCGGGATTTATGAGGACTTGACAAAGGGTAGCTGCCACGCCACACAAAATATAGAAAAAAGCATATTTTATATGACCTAATGTACTTTCCACATTATCCCCGAATAACCAAAGGAACCACATATTCCCCAGGATGTGTGCAATGCCACCATGGAGGAACATCGATGTAAACATGGTTAAGATTGAAAAATGAACCGGAATTAATCCAAAGGTATAAATAAATATGGCTTCAGCTTCTGGGTCTTTCATTCCCATGCTGAATTGAAACATGAAGATGAATACATTAATGGTAACCAACCCGTAAGTCACGAAAGGAATTAATACGCGAGGATTATCATCTTTATAAGGAAAAAACATCAGTATACCTTGAATTCAATATTTTTACTGGTTTCATTCCCTGCCCGATCCCGAACCTTGAATTGAATCGTATGAGTGCCAATTTGTAGTGGGCGTTCTAGTTCATAAGAAATGACCTTTGTCTTAGGCTGAAAAGCATAGATCAAAGGAGTGTTATCCAATTTTAAGTCAAACGAATCTTCGATTGGATCAAATCCGGAAAGGGTGTCATTAATCTTTATCGTGAAACGGTTTAGCTCCAAAGATGGATAATTTCCATTTTCCCCCGGGTGCATGGATTTGATTATCGGTGGCGTAATATCTTCTAAAATCGCAATAGCATCAAGATGTTTTAATTCTCCGGTGAGGACTTGCCGGTCTTTATTATTTCCCGTTGGGATAAAAGACCATCCTTCTTTCTGGTCGAAATAATACAGATGAATTTTTTCTTTATCTTTTAATTTTGCAGAATATCGAACACCAATATTCACAGCCTTAAGTAAGGGTCTTTCAAAAGGTTGCAGTTGATAAACCCGGGATAAAAGCTTTCCATTCTTTACTGGCGCATGTTTGTGAACTGCTTCAATCCACATGAGCGTTGGCTCTAGTACGGAAGATTTTTTTGTGCGAATCGAACAAAAACCATCCTTGGATACGGCAGTGATGGAGGTTCCGGGCATGGCAACAGTGTAGGGAAAGTCAAAGCGAACTTGCCGCTCGATGGAACCTTTTAGAATTACTTCAATTAGATCTATATTTTCAAATTGAACGGCCGGAATCGGCGCTGTCAAATAGACCGATGGTTGGATTTGATTCAACGGAATTGTCTCGTACTGATATTTCCCTTTAAATCTGAGGGATAGATTAGCATCCACAACCTGCTCCGGCTGAATCTGGAGATAGACCCCTGCATCTGTGTGGGAAATATCCAAGTCCACATTCACACTTAAATGATCTCCTTTATATTGTTGATTAACCCAATGGATTGGGAAAGAGCGCGCACCCAATTTATTTTTAGCAATGAACTGGATCGCTCTCCGTTCAGTTTGTTTTTTGGGGATTGAAATAATGCGGCCAGATTCAAATAACTCCGAAGATTGAATATCTAATTTTTCCTCAGCAAACCCATATGTTGTAAATGAATAAGCAATGATAGATTGAATGGGGATTGTGATACTTTTTGACTGAATCAAAAAGGAAATAATTTTATCTGTTTCACCCAATTTCTCTAATGTAACCTGAAATGGCGCCATATTAAATACAGTACCATGAACAATGCGTGTATTTTTTAGTACATCCATAATAAGGATTTTCACGGTATGATATCCTGGTGTCAGATTCAAAATACCATTGGTTGAATCAGCATGGATGGGAACCTTGGGATCGGAAGCATTTTGATACAGTTTTATAAAGTCACCCAAATTCAGGCGGGCATTGCGGTAATCACGAATATAATTTGCTGTGGGGAGCCAATTGTAATCTAGGCGGTCAAACTGAAGTGAGTGGTGCCGCTTTTCATCAATATAGATTTCTATACGGTGTGGCTGGTAAATATTGTTTGCCCCTTGGCGCTTATCGAATGCTTTGATGGATAGCCCTAAACTTCCAAAAATATTAATGGTATCGGGGAGATGGTATTCACCTTTTTTATCCCTGAATAATGGAAAATTTTGGGGCAGTTGATTTCCATTAACCCAGCTTTCATCATTGAGTGGAATGATTGATATTTCTTCTACAATTGGTGCCATTCGGTCCGCTTGTGATAATCCACTGATGAGGGGATTTAATGTTTGGCCATGCTTATTGCGAATCTCAAAATGAAGATGGGGACCAAAGGAGAATCCCGTATTCCCGGAATAGGCGATGACATCTCCTTTTTCAAATTTAAATTCTTCCGGAGATGGGAAAATATTGGTCATATAAGAACGACCGTCTTTCTGTGTTTCTTTCAAGCGGTCTTCTAACCGTGGCGTAAATTTGCTTAAATGGGCATAAACAGCAGTTTGACCATCATCCAAAGTGAGGTAAAGAGCACGGCCAAATCCGGAATAATTGGTAACGATTCGCGAAACATGTCCGTTTGAAACTGCATAAACAGGATGGCCTGTTGTACCTTTGGTTTTCATATCCAGCCCAAGATGAAATCCCGTGGTACGGAATTCCCCAAAATTGGAGGACAAATGTTTACCCACATTCGTAGGCCAAGTATAATCCTGGGCCGGAAGGAATGAAAGGGTAAGTGTTAGAAGGGTAATTAGTCTCATAAGATAAATTGCTGACAAGGGCACTAATTTATCCCAGATTGTGAATGTAAAAACAGTGGATTGAAATAAAAAAGGCCCCGCAGAATGCGGGGCCTTTTATGTAGACTCAAATAATAAGTGGAGGCTTATGATTTTTTGAGTTTATTGATCTCCTTTCGGAGTTTTTTCAATTCTTTTTTTAATTCATCCAATTCTTCACGGAGATTGTCATCGTGATTGGGCCCAGCCATGCGGAACTTGTATTCTTTGTGGAGCTTTTCACCGGATTTTTTCAGTTTTTTAGCTTTTTTTTCTAAGTGTTTAGCCTGGGCTTTAAAATGATTTTTCATGTGAAAGGATTGAAGATTTGAATCATTGTCATCGGGAGAGAAGAGAAATACATTATGGTCTTCATCTCCCATTTTCATTGGAGGCATTTTACCTGTCCATGAAAAATTGCTTTTTTGAGAACCGAGCGTTGCTGTCATATCTTTTTTTCGGCCTTTGCGGATAACTTCCAGTTTCACTTCAGACTCGGTATCTTGGCGGCTGATAGCTTGCTGCAAATCAGAAGTGGTAGAAACATTATCACCGTTGACTGAAAGGATGATATCCCCCGCTTTTAGTTTGGCCTTTTCAGCAGGACTATCTTCTACCACCTCTGAAATCAAAACACCATTGTCATTATTGACTTTAAAATATTTTCGGAGACCATCAGTCAATTCTTGAATTTGAACGCCAAGATATCCGCCGGAATGAATCTTAAATACATTATCATCAGCAAATACCATGTTTTTGATATTTACATCCATGTCGGCTAATTTTTCTTTAACCTCTTTCAGGGCTGTTTGGTCATCCATATCAATGGTGTATTCTTTTTCTTCCCCATCCTGTGTGATAATGATGGTCATTTCATCGCCATCGGTTTCTACATCCACATCAACGATTTGTTCTTTATCGCCTTTATGAAGCGTTTTCTTTTTTATAATTACTTTTTTCTGTTGACCTACCGCAATTCCGGCAATCAATAAAAGGGTGAGAATCCATCTGGACATATTGCGTTCCTTTCGCATAATTGTGTGTCTATACGCAGGTGGGTGGAATTGGTTCCATTATAATGGCTTAGCCAAAACAACCGTCTGAATATCTTCCCAGGATTTTCCTGTGGATAAATCCCGCGCTTCAAATTTGATAATATAAATACCAATTCGGGCCGGATCCCCATTGGAGCGTTCCCCATGCCAATACAACAAGCCTTCCATTGGTGACGCTTGATTCCAGTACGGCGTAGCGATTTTTCGACCCGTTACGTCAAATATATTTATAGTGATTGCCGCTTGCTCGTAAGGGAGTTGATAACGAATCGTCAATTGATCATCGCGGCCATCACCATCCGGTGAAAATGGATTGGGATCATATTCAACCAAACCGAAAGGTGCCAGTATTTCGTAATAAATGCTGTTTGATTTTCCCGGCGTCATGGCGTTGGCATCTACACTGATGGCCCAACTCGAGGAATCGTTGGAGTTATAATCGGGACGAAATTTTTCTGTGGATCGGCCGTCCATCATGGGCCAGCTTTCCGAATAGATTAAAGAATCAATAATGACGCTTGTCATATCATATAAATAAATACCGTCCGACGTATTATTTAGCGACGGCCAATTTCCATCAATTACAACAGCGCTTGTTTTAGTTTGTTGATAAATGGTGGAGTCTTGGGCTAAAACCAAATATTGATTTTGGTCTACTGCTATCTTAGGGAGGGCCTTCTTCACTTTGGATTGATCTGACAAAGACCATCCCAACATATTAAGCGAAGCGGGGAAATATATTTCGATGAATTCAGTTTGGCTTTGGGTCGGCACCGATAAAAATTCATTCAATAAAACGGTGCCAAAAGGATAGCTCACTTTGATTGTATCAAAGGCAATATTATTGGTGCTATTTTCATCCCCATCAATTATCAATTCAATTTTAAGCGGATGAGTGCCGGACGAAATGCTCGGGACTTCAATCTGGACCAAAACAGTATCGCGGGAATTAATGGTTGAAAAATTTCCGGAAGTTAGTTCACTAGTATTTTCTGAAATGGATAGATTTCCTGAAAAAGGAAGGACGCCGGAATTGGCGATGGAAATTTGAAGATTAAAAGAGGTGTTGGGTTTTGGGAAATGTGGTGTATGTGAAACGGAATCCTGAAGTAAAGCACCATCAATATTATTCCACATAGTGGCGTTGGGATAGCCGGGAGTCATACCAATTGAATCGGGCGTTTGGTCCCAATGCTTGACATTGTTAGATATAAATTCTGGCCGTTGTTTTTCTGTGGAAACTTCAGCTGCCACAGGCCATGTGTCACTATCGTAGACGAGACTATCCACGATAAATCCGGTCATATCATAAATGAAAATGGCATCACCGCTATTATTTAAGGCAGGAAATGAAGGCAGTACAATAAGGTGAGATTTGGGATTGGTGAGGGCCACAATATTTGAATCAGCGGCGATTACAACATACTGACCAGAGGCGATAAGAGCTTTGCCCAGGGGCCGCGCTCTTTTTCTGTTGTCGCTAATAGACCATCCGCGGAAAGATAAATTGGGATGGGAAACGAGTTCGACAAACTCAGATTGGTCGTTATTGGGCCGTGTCATGAATTCATTAATGCGAATGGTATTCCAATCATACTGCACCGCCAGTTCGACCTCCCCAAAATTATTGGTCGTGTCTTGATCTCCAGATATCAATAGTTTGATTGATAGTGTATGGTAGCCCGATTCGGAGAAGGGGCCAAGGTCAATATTGAAAATGGCTGTGTCCAACTCAGATATGTTTCCAATATCCGCACTCGCGAGTGTATTGCCTAACTCTGAAACAACAATTTCGCCTGTGATGGCGTTAATGCCGTCATTCATCACCGGGAGAGTGAGGATGGTATAATCTGATTTTGACAGGTAAGCTTTGGATAATCGAAGTGAATCGGCTAATAAATGGCCATCGATATTGTAAGGTGCCATACTGTTTGCGCCCCCCGGCGTGCCTAAGGAGTCACGGCTGGCTTTCCAGTTGGAATTAGTATTCGGCAAATGATTTCGCACCCGTTCAATGGAATAGCCGGGCGATGCAATATCCTGCCAACCTAAACTGTCAGAAATATTTCCGTTGGAATCAACAAGATAAAGCGAATCGCTTCCGGAAAGGCCATTGCCGATTGACTTATCGTCCACTTTCATAATGATGGTATTGGCCGGTATGGTGTAAATACCTGCGGCGATGGGATAATCGCCTTCCATGATAAGACCAAATCCATTGGGAGGAATTTTGCGCCCATTACTGGAATCTTCAATAGTGTCCGTTGAATATTTATCCCGGATGAGCCAGCCTGAGAGATCGACCGTGTCAGATGTTGGATTGTACAGTTCGATAAATTCGTTGGGAGAATCACTGCCCTCAAGGTTGTACATCACTTCGGTGATAATCACCTGTCCGTTGAGGCAAACAACGGAGAAAAGAAGAATTGTATATCGAAGAAAAACAGAGAACATGGTAGAAAGTAACGAAAAACACTTGAATTGCGTTAATAAAATCATGTAAAATACTTACGAGTAACTTACGATAATAAAAGGTTAGCATAGAGACGCAAAGCCACAGAGAGGGAAAGAACACATGAAACATATTATTATACCATCCCAAAACACTCTTCGCGAATTTTCGCGTTCTTAGGGACGAAATAATCAAATGGTTTTATCCTTAAAACAGCAGAAATTTTTAGACTTTATTCAGCATTATACAATTGAATATGGACAGGCCCCTTCCTATGAAGAAATTATGAATGGAATGGGGTTTGCCTCTCTGGGAACGGTCCACTGGTATGTCAATGCCCTGACTCACAACGGCCATCTCGATCGTTCTAAAGGACCTAACGGCAAGCGGGCTTTAAACCTCGTTCATGAGGAGCACGCGATGCCCGCCCGCCTGCCATTGTTGGGTTTAATTGCTGCTGGAGAACCCATCGAAGCGCTGGAAAACGCAGAAGCAATATCAGTACCCCAACCCTTTGTCCATCCTGAAAATTTTGTTCTGCAGGTCAAGGGTGATTCCATGATCGGTGACCATATTGAAGATGGTGATTATATTATTGTGCGTAAATCCGCTGAAGCGAACCCGGGGCAAATTGTGGTGGCACTGATCAATGGAGAAGCAACGCTCAAGCATTATCAGCCGATAAATGGCCATGTGGAACTCCATCCGCGGAATCCGGATTATCCAGTTATTACCGTCAACAAAACAGATCATTTCCAGATCAATGGCGTGCTACTCTATTCTTTCCGGGAGTATTAAGGTGTGCACTCAACTGTTTTTCATTTACGACTGAGAGACTTTGAATTACAGGCCGAGCGCCGTTTGGATGCTTCCCTACAAACCCGGCCCATTGCCATTATTTCTTCTCATCATCAAAATGGCACAGTCGTGTCTATATCTAAAGAAGCAGAGGAAGAAGGATTACGCCGGGGAATGAAAATTTCACTGGTGCGCAGGATGCGCCATGGTGTTCGATTATTGCCTTATAACAACGCTCTTTACGAACGGTTAAACCAGTATGTGCATTCTATCGTTCAGCGCTTCACGCCGACTGTTGAGCCTTCCGGTTATGGCAAATTCTACATGGATATGACTGGTATGGAACGTGTGTACAAAAGTCATGAGCAGTCCGGCTCGAATATATTTGATATGGTGCAGGATCAAGTTGGCCTCCATTCATTTCTGGGAATCAGTCAAAATAAATTGGTAAGCCGTATTTCTACTTCTGTTGTGCCCGACCAGATACATCGTGTGGTGGTGGGGAATGAATCTCAATTTTTATCACTGCTGAATTCACCCGTAATTCCCACCGTTCATCAGCCGCCGGTATGGAAATTGATTAAATTTTTGATCTTGAACCAAGTATGCCAGATTCAATCCATTGTGGATTCAGTTGATGATGCCCGTCGTTTGTTTGGCCTTTATGCGTTGCCATTATCGCGGGAAGTTCGCGGACAAGATTTATCCATGGTTCGTCCACCGATTTTGAAAGACCATATTATGGAGCAAACTGTTCTAAATGAAGATACCAATGACAGCGCAAAATTATGGTCAGAAGTAAAACGGCTGTCTGAACAGGTGGCTTTTAAATTGAGACAGCGATCCCAAGTGGCAAAAATAATCCGGCTTGAAATTCATTATACTGACGGTTTTAAATATGAAGCGAAAGGGCAGTTTTTGAAGCATGATGATGCGGCCGTGATGGCAGAAACGTGGCGATTGTTTGAAAAAGTCAATACGCGCCGAAACAGAATTCGGGCGATTTTGTTGGATGTGTCAGCCTTTGTCCATGTTGCAAAACAGATGGAGTTGTTTGAAAAAGACACGGAGCAAGATCGTATTTCGTTAGCGTTGGATATTCTCAGGAAGAAATACAGTATGAATTCAACATATAACCTTAAGCATTCCCCCAATGTGGGGGAAATACAAAGGGGGATTTCATTGTTTAATATCCCCCTGAATCCCTCTATTAATGGGGGAAGGGGAAAGGTGTAATATGAAAGTTTCTAACTTACTACCTTATACACAAGAAGGACTTCAGATTGCAAATATGGAAAGTGCCCGATGAACCATGTTTACGCATCTGAATGTCCATTCCCACTATTCCCGCATGTCCGGCACTGTTTCGCAACCGGCATTGCTCACGGCGGCACGAAACCAGGGGATGAAATATTTGGCTTTGACCGAAAGGAATGGCCTCTGGGGTTTTATCCGTTTTGTCCAGCACGCTGGCGCCGCTGAGATTGAACCTATCGCCGGTGTCAATTTGGTCACCGATCAAGGGGAAGCTATTCTCTTGGCGGAAGACCAAACGGGCTATGAGAATATGTCCCGCGCTGTTTCTGCTGTTCATGATAATTCAACCCAATCTATTGCGGATATTTTAAAAAACCGAACAGCCGGTCTATTCGTCCTCGCTCATGAAAGATCAACACTTTCTCATTTAAGTAAACGAATTCCCAACAGTCATTTATTTGTAGAACTGCGCCCGGATATGACAGAGTACGCCGCCCAAAAATTATCCCGGGAATTCAAGTTGGAAATGGTAGCCACGGGTGATGCGTATTTTATTCATAAGAAAGACTGGTCTGCTCACCGCACGCTCCGGGCCATTGATCTGAACACCACCTTGTCCAAACTGCCAAAAGGCGCTTGTAAGTCAGATAAACATTGGTTCCGCGCAGAAAAGGATATGATTCAACTTTTTCCCAACAGTATGGATGCCATCAATAATAGCACATATTTAGCAGAACGCTGCAAGCGGGATTGGTCCTTTTTGGATACGATATTCCCCAACTTATCTCTAAAGGATACGCGCCGGGCCAATCAAAAATTAAAAGATAAAGTAGAGGCGGGGGCGCAAAAACGTTATATAAAAATCACGACTGAAATCCAAGATCGTATTGATTATGAATTGCGCATCATTACATTTAAGGGTTTTGCGCCATATTTTCTGGTGGTAGAAGATATTGTAAAACAAACTCGGGCCACCATCGGTCGTGGTTCCGGGGCGGCATCCATTGTGAGTTATTGCCTCTTTATTACTCAGGTGGATCCCATTAAATATAATCTTCAGTTTGAACGCTTCATTCATCCTGAGCGCAGT